>JBOHDD010000273.1:0-9722 GCA_050699155.1 Nocardioidaceae bacterium | reverse complement strand
CCGGATCCCGCGCCCCGAACGGTACGTCAGCATGGACGTGGGTACTGTCGCCCTGGTGAAGACAAAACTTCGTGTCGAACAGAAAGGACCCATGATGCTGGCGCGACTGTTCGCTCCCACCATCGAGGTTTCCGCGCACTGCGACCTCCCTTGCGGCGTGTACGACCCCGCCCAGGCCCGCATCGAGGCCGAGTCGATCAAGGGCATCCTCGGCAAGCTGGCCGACAATGACGATCCCGACTTCCGTACCCGCGCGGTCGTCATCAAGGAGGAGCGCGCGGAGCTGGTCAAGCATCACCTCTGGGTGCTGTGGACCGACTACTTCAAGCCCCCGCACTTCGAGAAGTACCCCCAGCTGCACCAGCTGTTCAACGAGGCCACCAAGGCTGCCGGAGCGACCGGAGCGAAGGGCAGCATGGACGAGGCCAAGGCCGACGAGCTGCTCGCCAAGATCGAGGAGATCTCGGAGATCTTCTGGGAGACCAAGAAGGGCTGATGCCCGGCGTGAGGGTCGGGTCTGCGAAACTGCCGACTCGACCCTCTCGTCCGCCGGGCCACAATGCTGCCAGGAGCACACGATGACCGCCCAGCATCACGTCACCCTCACGATCCCCGCCGACGGCGCCTACCTGTCGATCCTGCGGACGGCGACGGCCGGGCTCGCCGCGCGGCTCGACTTCACCCTCGACGGCATCGAGGATCTGCGGATGGCGGTGGACGAGGCCTGCGCCCTGCTGCTGCCACAGTCCGAGGCCCGCTCCAACCTCGAGTGTGGCTTCGACGTCGGCGACGACTCCCTCACCATCGAGGTCACCGCCCACTCCGCGTCGCCGAAGCCCCCGCGTCGTGACGGGTTCGCCTGGACGGTGCTCACAGCCCTGACCACAGCGGTCGACTCGAGCGTGGACGAGTCGTCCGTCACCCTGCGACTGACCCGAGACAGGGAAGGTCACGAACACCCGTGACGGGGCCCGGCGTGTCCGACGACCAGACCGACGGGACGGCGCCCGGCCGTCCCGACACCCGCGCCCGCACTCGCGAGCTCTTCACGCGGCTTGCGGCGCTGCCGGACGCGGGCGTCAAGGAAGAGGTACGCAACGAGCTCGTCCAGCTGCACCTACCGCTGGTCGACCATCTCGCCCGCCGCTTCCTCAACCGGGGTGAGCCGTTCGACGACCTGGTGCAGGTCGGCACGATCGGGCTGATCAAGTCCGTCGACCGGTTCGACCTCGACCGAGGCGTGGAGTTCTCGACGTACGCCACTCCGACGGTGCTCGGCGAGATCAAGCGGTACTTCCGCGACAAGGGGTGGGCGATCAGGGTGCCTCGCCGGCTGCAGGAGCTGCGGCTGTCGCTGGCATCCGCCACCGCCGACCTCACCCAGGAGCTCGGGAGGGCACCCACGATCGGAGAGCTCTCCGCGCGCCTCGAGGTGAACGAGGACGACATCCTCGAGGGTCTGGAGTCCGCCAACGCCTACAGCACACTGTCGCTCGACGCCCCGGACGCGGGTGAGACGGAGGGGCAGACCATGGCCGACTCGCTGGGCTTCGAGGACGACGCCCTGGAGGGGGTGGAATACCGCGAGTCCCTCAAGCCGCTGTTGGCCCAGCTCGAACCGCGGGAGAAGCGGATCCTGCTGCTGAGGTTCTTCCGCGGGATGACACAGTCGCAGATCGCTGCCGAGGTCGGCATCTCGCAGATGCACGTGTCACGCATCCTGAACCGCACGCTCGTGCGGCTGAGGACCGGGTTGCTCGATCAGTAGGCCGGCTCGTCCTCGACCAGAGCGCGGGTGGCCGAGGGCGACAACGCGCAGACAAGCACGATGACGGCCACCCCGCCAAGACCGACGGCGATCGGCCGCGTCTGGCCGGAGAAGAAGCTCCAGGCAACGCCCAGCTGGATCAGCTGAGCGAGCACGACCGGACCGCGGGCCCACCGCCGGGCCCGCGCAAGGCCCCATGCACAGGCCAGCAGGCCGACGGCGTAGAGCAGGAAGAACACGGTGGTGGTGACGTCGAGCATCATCCGAGCCCTGGCACCGCCGATCACGACGGTCCCGCCGAGTCCGAGCAGGGCCAGCGCCTCGAGCACGACGAGCACCGCGGCGGCGACCAGGACCGGCACGAGGGACGGGCGGTTGGCCGGATCCTGGTCAGACGGTGTCACGCCGCGCAGCCTACTCGCGGCGTCCGTGCGGCGTGACCACGGAAGAAAGTGACGCCTGTGACCAAAGTGACAGGCATAAGGGGGTTGTGTACGCACCAAACTATTGCAACTATCAGAGATGCATCTGCGGTCGTGCGGCGCATACACGGCACGCTGCGGATGTAAATCCACCGGAGTATCCAGTTGGCTGACGAATCGGTCGGCGGGGTTCTCGGACGGGACCTCGTGAAACCCTTCACGAGCAGGGGGGCCATCAAGGGTCCCGTGAAGACGCCGCGCGTCGGAGACCAGATCGGCCCCCGTCGCCATGAGACAAGGAGTTGCAACGCCATGGATTGGCGCCACCGCTCCGCGTGCCTCGATGAGGACCCGGAGCTGTTCTTCCCGATCGGCAACACCGGTCCTGCGCTCCTCCAGATCGAGGAGGCCAAGACCGTCTGCCGCCGTTGCGAGGTCCGTGAGCAATGTCTGGCCTGGGCCCTCGAGGCCGGTCAGGACCACGGGGTCTGGGGCGGGCTCAGCGAGGACGAACGGCGAGCACTCAAGCGCCGAAACGCCCGGGCGAAGGTGCGCTCAGCGTAGACGACACGCTGCCGGCGCCCTGACCCCACCAACCACGGTGGGGTTTTTCATGCCCGCGGCGGATGCAGCGGGAGGCACACGCTGAACCTCGCGCCGGCGTCCGGGCTCGAACCGTGCGAGAGCTGGCCGCCGAGCTCGGCCTCCACCAGGGTCGTCACGATCGACAGGCCCAGGGTCCCGTCGGTGGGGTCGAAGCCGGGTGGCAGGCCGACACCGTCGTCGTCGACGTCGATCTCCAGCCTCTGACCCCGGCGCCGGGCATGCAGCGTGAGGGTCCCCGGCCGGCCCCGGAAGCCATGCTCGACGGCGTTCTGCAGCAGCTCGGTGAGAACCATCGCCAGCGGCATCGCCACCTCGCCACCGAGGGTCCCGAAGCCACCCCTCCGGCGCGTCTGCACGACCCTGTCGGGAGACGACACGTCCACGACCATGGCCATCAGCCGGTCGGCGACCTCGTCGAAGTCGACGCTCTCGTCGATCGTCTGCGACAGCGTGTCGTGCACGATCGCGATCGAGCCCACCCGGCGTACCGCCTCCTCCAACGCGGCACGACCCTCGGGGATGCCGATCCGGCGAGCCTGCAGACGCAGTAGCGCCGCCACGGTCTGCAGGTTGTTCTTGACCCGGTGATGGATCTCCCGGATCGTCGCCTCCTTCGTGAGCAGCTCACGTTCACGGCGGCGCAGCTCGGTGACGTCCCGGATCAGCACGAGGGCGCCGATGTGGACGTCGCCGGGACACAGCGGGATCGATCGCAGGATCAGCGTCGCCTCGGGGTTCTCGGCCTCGGCCTCCCTCGGGAGCCGCCCCGCGACCGCGGCGGTCAGGGCCTCGTCGGTCGGCTCGTCGGACGGGGGGAGCAGCGAAGAGGTCAGCTCACCGAAGTGCTCACCCACGAGGTCGCCTGCGATGCCGAGGCGTCGGTACGCCGACTGGGCGTTGGGGCTGGCGTACGTCACCACACCGGTGGCGTCGAGCCGCACGAAGCCGTCGCCGACCCGCGGCGAGTCCGACAGCTCGGTGCGCGCCCGCGGGACGGGGAACAGACCCTCGCTGATCATCTTCGCCAGGTCGGTGGCGGTCTGCAGGTAGGCCAGCTCCAGCCGGCTGGGAGTGCGAACGCCCAGGAGGTTCGTGTTGCGCGCGATCACACCGAGGACGCTGGCGTCGCGGCGGACGGGGATGGTTTCCACCCGGACTGGTACGTCGTCGCGCCACTCCGGGTCGCCCTCACGCGCGATCCGGCCCTGGTCGAACGCCGAGTCGAGCAGCGGGCGCCGCTCGCGCGGCACGAACGCACCCACCAGGTCGTCCACGAACGCGGTCGGCCCTGTCGTGGGTCGCATCTGCGCCGCCGCCCAGAACCCGTGGCCATCCCGGTCGGGCACCCACAACACGAGGTCGGCGAAGGACAGGTCGGCGATGATCTGCCAGTCGGCGACCAGCAGGTGCAGCCACTCCAGGTCTGATTCGCCCAAATCGGTGTAATGCCGGACGACTTCGTTCAGGGATGGCACAGGCCGAGCGTAATGGCCCGATGGCCGCGGAGTGACGGTAAAGCCGTCTGCCATGATGAGGCCCGTGCGTGGCGACTTCTGGCAACAGGTGCTGGACAGCGGCGCGCGGGTTCCGACAGACAAGTCACTCGACGACCTCACCCATGAGCTGTTCGAGATGTTGGGTGACCCGGACCCGCGTGTGCGCGACAGTCTGGCGTACCCGGTGCTGGCCACCTGGATCAGCGACGGGGTGTACGACGACCTGCTGTCCGGCCTGGGGGACGGTGCCTGCGTCGGCCTGGAGTCCAAGCTCGGAGGAGACACCGACGACTCCGTGTTCCGGCGCTCGTTCTCCGCGCTCGTGCTGGCGCAGGTCGTCAGCCGCGCCAACACCACCGGGACGATCAGCCCGGCCAAGATGCTCACCTGGGGCGACCGCGCCACCACCTGGTTCACCCGCGAACGCGACCTGCGGGGGTACGTCACCGGCAAGGGCTGGGCGCACACCGTCGCGCACGGTGGCGATCTCCTGGGCCAGTTCGCCCGCTCCTTCCACTTCGGGATCCACGAGCTGACGGTGCTGCTGGACGTGATCGGTGACCGCGTCCTGCTGCCGACGGGCCACCGGCTGCACCATGGTGAGGACGACCGGCTGGCCTACGCCGTGATGGCCGTGCTGCATCGCAACCTGATCCAGACGACCGTGCTCGAGGCCTGGGTCGCACAGCTCGGATCGGCACTCGGCACCCCTCGCGGCGCCGGTGAGTGGCCGAGCCCGACAGCCTTCAACACCCAGAACTTCCTGCGGGCGCTGCATCTGCAGCTGGCCACCGGCGTGCGCGGCCAGGATCTGCCGGGCGACCAGGTCCTCTTCGCCGCGCCCGCGCGCGCACGCGCCGACCTGATCCTGGCCATCCTCGAGGCATTGCGTGCCGCCTCGCCGTGGTTGTACCGCCCCGGCGCCGCCGAAGCCGTCCGGCCGGCACCCACGCCGTAGGGCCCGGTGGCGTACCCGCGAGCCGGTCCACTACGGTCGGACGCCGCGGTGGGGGACCACGACGGACAAGGACGATCGCCATGGCCGAACCACCTCGCACGACACGCAACCGGGGCGTCTGGTGGCGGGTCGGGCTACTGCTGCTCGTCCCGATCGTGATGCCGTTGCTGGTCCCGCTGTACGCGCGCAACGAGCCGTCGCTGTTCGGGTTCCCGTTCTACTACTGGTACCAGTTCCTGTGGATCATCCTGGCCGCCACGCTGACGACCGTCGCCTTCCGGGTCGTCTCGGCCCAGGAGCGCCGTGACCGCGAGCGCCGCGACTCCGGCGAGGAGGGCTCACGATGACCGACGGCACGATCGACTGGGTCGCCCTCGCAGTCTTCCTCTTCTTCTTCCTGCTCGTCACCGTGCTCGGCTTCGTCGCGTCGCGCTGGCGGTCCGGCCTCGACCTCGACAGCCTCGACGAGTGGGGCCTGGGCGGCCGGGGCTTCGGCACGTTCATCACGTGGTTCCTGCTCGGCGGGGACCTCTACACCGCGTACACGTTCATCGCCGTACCCGCGCTGCTCTACGCCGGCAGCGTCATCGGCTTCTTCGCGGTGCCGTACACGATCATCGTCTACCCGATCATCTTCGTCTTCCTGCCCCGTCTGTGGTCGGTGTCGCACCGGCACGGCTACGTGACCCCGGCCGACTTCGTGCAGGGCCGCTACGGCTCGCGCGGGCTCTCGCTGGCCGTCGCGCTCACCGGCATCCTCGCCACGATGCCCTACATCGCCCTGCAGCTGGTCGGCATCCAGGTGGTGCTCGACGTCATGGGCATCGGCGGCGGAGCCGACGCCTCGCTGATCGAGCGTGACCTGCCGCTGTTCATCGCCTTCGCGGTGCTGGCCGCCTACACCTACTCCTCGGGGCTGCGGGCGCCGGCTCTGATCGCGTTCGTGAAGGACACGCTGATCTACATCGTGATCCTGGTCGCCGTCATCTACCTGCCGATCAAGCTCGGCGGATGGGACGTCGTGTTCGGCGCTGCGCAGGACAAGTTCGACGGGACGAGCGACCCCGCTGTCGGTACGATCCCGCCCGAGGCGCTGCACTGGGCCTACGCGTCCCTGGCACTGGGTTCAGCATTGGCGCTGTTCATGTACCCGCACTCGATCACGGGTGTTCTGTCGTCCAGGGGGCGCAACGTGATCCGCCGCAACGCGGCACTGCTTCCGGCGTACTCGTTCCTGCTCGGCCTGCTCGCGCTCCTGGGCTTCGTCGCAGTCGCAGCCGGCGTCCAGGTCGACGACCCCAACCTCGCGATCCCCACGTTGTTCGAGCAGGAGTTCCCCGGCTGGTTCGCCGGGGTCGCGTTCGCCGCGATTGCGATCGGTGCGCTGGTTCCGGCTGCGATCATGTCGATCGCCGCATCGAACCTCTTCACCCGCAGCGTCTACAAGGCGTTCATCAACGTCGACGCCACGCACGCCCAAGAGGCGCGCGTGTCGAAGATCGTGTCCCTGATCGTGAAGGTCGGCGCGCTGGCGTTCGTCCTCGGCCTGCCGACCGACTACGCCATCTACCTGCAGTTGCTGGGTGGTGTCTGGATCCTGCAGACGCTGCCGTCCATCGTGTTCGCGCTCTACACCCGGTGGTTCCACAGGTGGGCGCTGCTTGCGGGCTGGGCGGTCGGCATGGCCTACGGCACCTACACGGCGTACTCGGAGGAGTTCTCGCCGATCGCTGCGATGCCCTTCACCGAGACCTTCGGCTACATCGGTCTGACGGCGTTCGTCCTCAACGTCGCCGTCGCGGTGGTCCTCACCGGGGTTCTGCGCGCGGCGAAGGTGCCCGAGGGCCACGACCAGACCGTCCCGGAGGACTACCGGGCCGATGCGGGTGAGGAGGGCGTCGAGCCGCTGCCCCAGAACGTGTGACCCGTGAGTAGCATCGGCGCATGACCGACGCCGCAGGGCCGCGCACGGACCAGCACACCCTCGAGGGCCACGGGGGCCAGCTCGCTGTCGCGGTCGCCCGCGCCCATGGCGTCGAGACCATGTTCACGCTGTCGGGGGCGCACGTGTTCCCGATGTACGACGGCGCGGTCAGGGCCGACCCGCCGATGCGACTGGTCGACGTACGCCACGAGCCGACCGCGGTGTTCGCCGCCGAGGCGATGGGCAAGCTCACCCGCACACCCGGCCTGGCGGTGCTCACCGCCGGGCCGGGCGTGACCAACGGCGTGAGCCCGATCGCGCAGGCGCACTTCTCCGGCTCTCCGCTGCTCGTCGTGGGGGGCCGGGCACCGGCCGGGCGCTGGGGAACCGGTGCGCTGCAGGAGCTCGACCACCCGCCGATCCTGTCCACGATCTCGAAGCTCGCCGGCACGGTGCACAGGGTCGGCGACATCCCCGCGCGGTTCGACGAGGCTCTGCGGGTGGCCGGCTCCCCGCACCGGGGCCCGGCGTTCCTCGACGTACCCATGGACCAGTTCTTCGACCAGGCCGAGGTGACGCTCCCCGACGGGTCGGGACGCCCAGGTCCGGTGGCGCCGGACGACGGCGCCGTCACCGAGGTCGCGGACCTGCTCAGCCGGGCCGAGCGTCCGGTCCTCGTGCTCGGGACGGACGTCTGGGCCGACGGTGCCGAGGCCTCCGCGCTCCGGTTCGTCGAGAGCCTGTCGATCCCGACCATCACCAACGGCATGGGCCGTGGCGTCGTGCCGGGCGGCCATCCGCTGCTGGTGACCAAGGCTCGCGGTGCCGCGCTCGGCCAGGCAGACCTCGTGGTCGTGGTCGGGACACCGCTGGACTTCCGGCTCGGGTACGGCGTCTTCGGCGGCACGGACGGCGCCACCCCCGCCAAGGTCGTGCACCTCGCAGACTCCCCCGGCCAGCTGTCGGGACACGCCGAGCTGGCAGGGTCCGCCTCCGGCGACCTCAGCCGGGTCCTCGACAGCCTGCAGGCCGCCGTCGAGCGTGCGCGTCACCGGCCGGACTGGTCGACCTGGACGTCGGGTCTGCAGGAGGTGGTCGCCGCGGCGGTGTCGGCGGACGCCGAGCTGCTGACCAGCGACGCCGACCCGATCCACCCCGCGAGGATCTACGGCGAGCTCAACCAGCGGCTCGCTGACGACGCCGTCCTCGTCGGCGACGGGGGCGACTTCGTCTCGTTCGCCGGGAAGTTCGCCGAGCCGAGGAGGCCCGGCAACTGGCTCGACCCGGGCCCGTACGGCTGCCTGGGAGCCGGTATGGGCGCCGCGATGGCCGCTCGGATCGCGCGTCCCTCGTCACAGGTGGTGGTCCTGTACGGCGACGGGGCGGCCGGCATGTCCCTGATGGACGTCGACACGCTGGTGCGGCACGACCTGCCGGTCGTCATGGTCGTCGGCAACAACTCGTGCTGGGGGCTCGAGAAGGGCCCGATGCAGATGCTGTACGGCTACGACGTCGCCGCCGACCTCGGCCGGGAGACGCGCTACGACGACGTGGTGAAGGCGCTCGGCGGCGCGGGAGAGACGGTGACCTCCCCGCGTGAGATCGGTGCCGCGCTCGACCGCGCGTTCGCCTCCGGGGTGCCGTACCTGGTCAACGTGGTCACCGACCCCAAGGCGGCGTACCCCCGCAGCACGCACGGGATCTGAGCGACCTGCGACAATCGGTGGCTGCACAGGAGCAGCAGCGCGGCACGAGGAGGACAGAGTGAGCAAGCGAGGACGCAAGCGGCGCGGCCGCAAGAAGAAGGCCGCCAACCACGGCAAGCGCCCCAACGCCTGAGAGGGTCGTCAGCCGGAGAGCCCGGGGTCTCGGCGCGTCTCGGTGATCTCCACGTGTACCGAGTGGATCTGGAGGAGCACCCGGTCGCGAAGTGATGGCGGTGCCGGCTCGGAGCACGAGCGGGCGACCAGGGTCTTGACCACCTGTTCGAGGTTGTACTTCGCCAGGCACGGGGCGCACTCGTCGAGGTGGTGCTGGATCTCGGCGCAGCTGGCCTCCCCGATCTCGCGGTCGAGGAACAGGAAGAGGTTCTCCAGGACCTCGGCGCAGTCCTTGTCGTGCGGCTTTCCGCAGCTCATGACGCCCCTCCCGACTTGTCCCGGGCACCGGCCGCGGCCATACCACGATCGCGGGCGTAGTCACTGAGCAGATCGCGCAGCATCCGTCGCCCGCGGTGCAGGCGCGACATCACCGTGCCGACGGGAGTCTCCATGATCTCCGCGATCTCCTTGTAGGCGAACCCCTCCACGTCGGCGAGGTAGACGGCCATCCGGAAGTCCTCCGGGAGCTGCTGGAGGGCGTCCTTGACGTCGCTGTCGGGGAGTCGCTCGAGGGCCTCGGCCTCGGCGGACTTCAACCCGCTCGACGTGTGTGTCTCGGCCCGCGCGAGCTGCCAGTCCTCGACCTCCTCCGTCATCTGCTGCAGAGGCTCACGCTGCCTCTTGCGGTAGGAGTTGATGAAGGTGTTGGTGAGGATGCGGTACAGCCA
>JBOHDD010000272.1:0-3632 GCA_050699155.1 Nocardioidaceae bacterium | reverse complement strand
TGGAGGAACGCAACGGAGCCCTGCCGGTGATCTGGCGGGCCCAGCTGGTCGCGTTGGTGCTGCTCACCCCGTCGGGCGTGGTGGGGGTGTCCGGCTCGTCGTGGTCATGGCCGAGCATGCTCGCGATGGTCGTGCTCGGTGCTTTGAGCACGGGTGTCGCGTTCGCCGCCTTCACGACCCTGGCGGGCAGGGTCGGAGCCTCCCGCGGATCGGTGACCGTCTACTTCATCCCCGTGGTGGCGATCGTGCTCGGTGTGAGCCTGGGCGGGGAGTCCGTCCCGCCGCTCGCGCTGGCCGGGACGGGCCTCGTCCTCCTCGGTGCGTACCTCACCAGCAGGAGACAGGGCGGGCGTCCTCCAGGGACGACGACGGCGTCAGCGTGAGCCCCGACCGACCTCCGCCTCCAGATCGCCGGGGGTGAGCCGCCGGTCAGCCACGTAGTACAGCGTGCTGCCGGCCCCGATGGGCGTCTCCCAGGACGGGCTGATCATCAGCTCATGGCCCGCCCGGGCGGCGAGTACCGTCGCTGCGAACCTGCGTCCGAGGGCCCGCTGGAACTCGCCGAACGTGTGCTCCGCCAGGGCGTCCGGCACCGCCGTGGAGTAGGTGTTGCCCCCGCCGTGCGTCATCAGATCGGCGTAGACCTGGCTGATGCCGGGGTCCTCGATCTCCTCGGAGAGCATGCGGGGAGAGTGCCACTGCACACAGCGGACCCCGTCGTCGACGTAGGACAGGTTGCGCGCGCGGGCCATGTCGCGCAGCGCGACCACGATGTGGGTGTCGGGGTTCACGTGGGTGGCCGCGACCGTCAGTGACAGAGCCTCGTTGTCGTCACGAGCATCGACAAGCACGGCCGAGGCGCGACCGACGCAGGCCCGCTCGAGCACCTGCTCGTCGGTCAGGTCGCCACGCACGAAGTGCACGTCCAGGCGCCCGGGGATGGGGTTCTGTGCCACGTCCTCCCACGCACACATGGCGACCTCGTGGTGGCCCTCGGCCGTGAGCTCCTCGACGATCCGCTCGGTGCGTCCGGGCTCGAAGCCGAGGATGACAACGTGACCGGACAGGTCGAGCTGGAGCTGACCCTTCATGCGACGTCCCTTCGCGAGCTCGATCGCCTCGGCGAGCCGGGCGAACAATGTCGTCAGTGTGGCGATACCGCCGACGATGACGTAGGCGCCGACGAGCTGTCCGCCGAGGGTCTCCGGATAGAAGTCGCCGTAGCCCACGGTGGCGGCGGTCACCACGAACCACCACCAGTAGGTGCCGGGACCCGCGATCGGGTTGCCCGCGGGCTCTGCCAGGGCCATCAACGGCCAGCTGGTGAAGAAGACGAAGGAGACCACGACCAGGGGCAACGTCCAGGTCCGCCCATGCGCCATCCGGCGGAGAACCCTAGACAAGATCAGCGGCACCAGATCAGGTTGTCACAGAATGGCCAATCACATATCCGAGGGGTGCCGCCGCGGCTATCCTCCGATCTAGATGCCGGGACTATGGAGTCACGGACGTTCGTCGAGGGGGCTCCTGTGCGCAGGTCCATGGCGTTGGTGGCTGGTATCAGCCTTGTTCTCACGGCGGCTGTTCCCGCCGCCGGAGCGGCTCCCTCTGCTGGGGGTCAGCTCGGTTTCGACGATCAGCAGTCCCTGGCCGCGGGGATGCAGACGACAGGCAAGTCGGGTACGTCGTCAGGCCCGCACGGCCCCAACCCGTACCTTGCCCTGCTGCCCGACCCGTCGAAGGCCGACTACGCCGGTTGGCGGCAGCAGATGAGCTCCGGCGGCGACCTGCGCTCCTCGGCTCTCGCTGCCGCGCCCAGGCTGTTCGCCGCGGCGGCGCCGCTCCCCGTGCGCGAGCGGGAACGCGCCGGCGCCCGCGGCCAGAACGACAGACGCGGCACAGCGCAGAGGATCGTGCGGTTCGGCACCGCGGGTGGCGAGAACACCGCCCGCATCGTCGGCCGGCTGTCCCCCGAGGCGGTGACCGCGCGGCGTGTGCGGAGCAACCGCGAGAACGACGGGTCGATCCGCAGGGCGCGTCGCACCGGCGTCCCCGGCGTACGCAACGGGATCCGGACGTCGGGACGGATCGGCGACGGTCCACACGGCCGGCGTGCCAGCGGCAGCGGCGACTTCGACTTCTACCGCGTGCGGGTGCCTGCTGGTCACCGCCTCGTGGCCCGCGTGCTCACCCCGCGAGGCCGGCTCGACCCGATGGTCGCGGTCTTCGACTCCAGGGGAAGGGTCGTGGCGTTCAACGACGACCGCCACGGTCTGGACAGCTTCCTGGACCACACCGTCGAGACCCCGGGTGTGTACACCGTGATGGTCTCCGGGTTCTTCGCCGTACCGCGTAACCCCTTCCGGTCCGGCAGCGGAACGGGTGCCCAGTCGGAGGGTCGCTACCGGCTGCGGATCCGGGTCAGCGAGGACGACCGCGACGTGTTCGCGGTGCCACTGCGGGTCGGCGACGTGCTCGGCGCGTCCACCGTGGGAGGGGCGACACGGGCGACGATCTACAACCCCGCCGGTGTCGAGGTGAAGGGGTCGGGCCAGGACGCGTCCGCGGTCTACCCGGCGAGCTCGCCGCTGCCGGGCGGGGGCAACGCTGTGACGGAGCACGTGGCGGACCAGAACGGCCTGCACTACATCGCCCTCAGCTCCGGTGCCGGCCGCTACACCGTCACCGTGGAGGCCTACCGCCCACGGCTGGAGGGAGGCTCGGTCACCCAGACGCTGTTCCTGGACTTCAACGGGGCGCGGATCAACACCGGGCGGATCTGGGGTGGACGCGGACAGACGACCCTGTCGCCGTTGCGCCGGTTCCTGCCGCGGTGGGGACTCGGTGAGCGCGCCCTCGACCCGCTGATCACCGCGATCACCGCGGAGGTGCGGGAGAACGTCCGGGCGGACCTCGTCGCCCGCGGTCTCGACGACGACTTCGACATCGTGGTCCGCAACAGTCGCGACCATCGCGACAGGTTCGGCATCGACGAGAACGTCAGCCGTGTCATCGTCGGCGGCACCATCCGCCAGTCAGGCATCCCCACGATCGGCATCGCCGAGTCGATCGACCCGGGCAACTTCGACACCGAGGAGTCCGCCCTGGTGCTGTTGGACCTGCTGAGCAGTCGCCGCGGCCCGTCGTTCTCGCTGAACACCTGGCTTCGGCCGTCGAGCAACCGGGTGGCGTTCGTCGGCCAGGCGATCGGGAACGTCGTCGCGCACGAGGCCGGGCACTTCTTCGGCGACTGGCACGTCGACCAGTTCAACCGCCGGGCCAACCTGATGGACCAGGGTGGTGCCTTCCGGGTGATGTACGGCGTCGGGCCGGACCGGATCGGCGGAAGTGCCGACGACCGGGATGTCGACTTCGGCGTCGACGCGCTCAACCCGAACGAGGGGTTCACCGGGCTGCAGAACACCCTGACCAGGATTGCGGTGACGCTGCTCCGATGAGACGGGAGGTGTCCGCACGGATGGTGCGACGCGTCGGTGTGGTCGATCGGCGGACCTGGCGGGCGATGGACTTCCGGCACGGCTTCTGCCTGGACCGGTGGCAGGCTCGGCCAGCCCTCGGGGAGTCGGCGTCCCGTCGACAGCGGATCAGCGCCATGCTGGAGTTCGCGAACG
>JBOHDD010000271.1:0-4362 GCA_050699155.1 Nocardioidaceae bacterium | reverse complement strand
CCGCGATGGCTCCGCCGTTGACGTTGACCCGGTCCTCGGAGATGCCGAGCTCGCGGGCACTGGCGATGCCGACGGCGGCAAAGGCCTCGTTGATCTCCACCAGGTCGAGGTCACCCGGCGTGATGCCCTCCTTGGCGCATGCCTGGGCGATCGCGTTGGCCGGCTGCATCTGCAGAGTCGAGTCGGGACCGGCGACACTGCCCGCGGCACCGACCTCTGCCAGCCAGGCCAGCCCCAGCTCCTCGGCCTTGGCCTTGCTCATCACGACGACCGCGCACCCGCCGTCGGAGATCTGGGAGGCCGACCCCGCGGTGATGGTGCCGTCCTTCGCGAATGCCGGTCGCAGCTTGCCCAAAGAATCGGTGCTGGTGTCTCCGCGCACACCCTCGTCGGTGGAGACCACGACCGGATCACCCTTGCGCTGCGGCACCTCGACCGGGACGACCTCGTCGTCGAACAGGCCGTTCTTCCAGGCCAGGGCCGCTCGCTGGTGTGAGCGGGCGGAGAACTCGTCCTGCGCCTCGCGGGAGAGACCGAGACCGTCGGTGTTGCAGGTCTCGGTGAGCGCGCCCATCGCCTGGTCGGTGAACACGTCCCAGAGCCCGTCGAAGGCCATGTGGTCCAGCAGCCTCACGTCGCCGTACTTGTATCCCTCACGAGACTTGGGCATCAGGTGCGGAGCGTTGGTCATCGACTCCATGCCACCGGCGACCACGATGTCGTACTCCCCCGCACGGACGAGCTGGTCGGCCATCGCGATCGCGTTGATGCCGGACAGGCAGACCTTGTTGATCGTGATGGCCGGAACCGTCATCGGCACGCCGGCCTTCTCTGCGGCCTGCCGCGCCGGGATCTGACCGGCACCGGCCTGCAGAACCTGGCCCATGATGACGTACTGGACCTGGTCGCCCGACACGCCGGCCCTCTCCAGGGCAGCCTTGATCGCGAAGCCCCCGAGGTCGGCGCCGGAGAACCCCTTCAGCCCTCCCAGCAGGCGACCGATCGGAGTGCGGGCACCCGCGACGATGACAGAACCGGCCATGGTGTCCTCCTCGGGACGTCGTCTATCGAAACCCTACCCACGGGTCCCTGCGATTCCGAGAGCGGTGTCACGAGGTATGCCTGTCGGGCTCGTCACAGGGGCTCGCGGGACGGCTGGACGAGGGGTCACCATGGACGACATGGTTCCCGAGCATCTGTTGACCGCGATCGACCACGTGGGCATCGCCGTACCCGACCTCGACGAGGCGGTCGCCTTCTACGGTGAGAAGTTCGGGCTGCGGATGGTCCACGAGGAGACGAACGAGGAGCAGGGCGTCCGAGAGGCGATGCTGGCCGTCGGCGACTCGGGCTCGTGCATCCAGCTCCTGGCCCCGCTCACCCCGGAGTCGACGATCGCGAAGTTCCTGGACCGCAACGGCCCCGGTGTGCAGCAGCTCGCCTACCGCGTCAGGGACGTGGACGAGGCGTGCGACGTGCTGCGAGAGGCGGGGCTCCGGCTGCTGTACGACACGCCCCGCAGGGGTACGTCGGAGTCACGGGTCAACTTCGTCCACCCCAAGGACGCGGGTGGGGTGCTGGTCGAGCTGGTCGAGCCCGCGGACGATCACGGCTGACCTCTCGCAAGCCATGTCAGCGCCGCGACGTACCCGTGCACTCCCAGGCCCACCAGTACGCCGTCGGCGACCCCCGACACGTAGGAGTGGTGCCGGAACGGCTCGCGCGCGTGGATGTTGCTGAGATGCACCTCCACCAGCGGAGCCGTCAGCATGGCGCAGGCATCACGCAAGGCCACCGAGGTGTGCGTCCACGCGGCCGCGTTCAGCACCACCGCCGCCCCGGTGTCCGCCGCCTCGTGCAACCAGTCGGTCATCTGGCCCTCCGCGTTGGTCTGGCGGACCTCGACGTCGAGTCCGAGCTCCCGGCCTGTGTCCTCGCACAGCTTGACCAGCTCGGCGTAGGTGGTCGCGCCGTACACGCCCGGCTCCCGGGTGCCGAGCCGGTCGAGGTTGGGACCGTTGAGCACGAGGACCTGCACGGTGGCGACTCCCGGGTCCGTTGGGGGTTGACGTGAGGCGACAATAGCGGTGCGAAGTTGGTCACAACGTGGTGCAACCCCAGGTTACGCGTCGGTAGATTCCGAGCCGGACAATGGTGTCCGTCCCGACCGACCCACCCGCCCACGCGCCGCGCATCTCTTCGGCGCACCTGGAGGACCACCAAGTGAAGCAGATTCTGGACGCCATCCTCGCCGACGACAGCACGTCCGACGACTTCGCGAACCTGCCGTTGCCAAGCACGTACCGCGGGGTCACCGTCCGCAAGGACGAGGCCTCCATGTTCGACGGCGTCGAGTCACGGGACAAAGACCCGCGGCAGAGCCTGCACCTGGACGAGGTCGACGTCCCCGAGCTCGGCCCCGGTGAGGCGCTGGTCGCGGTGATGGCGAGTGCGATCAACTACAACACCGTCTGGACGAGCATCTTCGAGCCGGTCTCGACGTTCGGCTTCCTCGAGCGCTACGGCCGGATGTCCCCGCTGTCACAGCGCCACGACCTGCCGTACCACGTCGTCGGCTCCGACCTGTCCGGTGTCGTCCTGCGCACCGGACCGGGGATCCACACCTGGAAGCCCGGCGACGAGGTGGTGGCGCACTGCCTCTCGGTCGAGCTGGAGAGCCCCGACGGCCACAACGACACGATGCTGGACCCGGAGCAGCGGATCTGGGGGTTCGAGACCAACTTCGGCGGCCTCGCCGAGGTCGCGCTGGTCAAGGCCAACCAGCTGATGCCCAAACCGGGCCACCTGACCTGGGAGGAGGCCGCCAGCCCCGGCCTGGTGAACTCGACGGCGTACCGCCAACTGGTGTCCCGCAACGGCGCGGGCATGAAGCAGGGCGACACCGTGCTGGTCTGGGGGGCGTCCGGCGGCCTCGGCTCCTATGCCACGCAGTTCGCGCTGAACGGCGGTGCGACCCCGGTCTGCGTGGTCAGCTCCGACGAGAAGGCTGAGCTCTGCCGGAGGATGGGGGCCGAGCTGATCATCGACCGACGGGCCGAGGACTACCGGTTCTGGAAGGACGAGGACACCCAGGACCCGCGGGAGTGGAAGCGGTTCGGCAAGCAGATCCGTGAGCTGACCGGTGGCGACGACCCCGACATCGTCTTCGAGCACCCGGGCCGCGAGACCTTCGGCGCCAGCACGTTCGTCGCCCGCCGCGGCGGGACGATCGTGACGTGCGCCTCGACCAGCGGGTACATGCACGAGTATGACAACCGCTACCTCTGGATGAACCTCAAGCGGGTGATCGGGTCACACTTCGCCAACTACCGTGAGGCCTGGGAGGCGAACCGGCTGATCTCCAAGGGGCTGGTGCATCCCACTTTGTCCAAGACGTACCCATTGGAGCAGACTGGGCAGGCGTCGTACGAGGTGCACCGCAACCGGCACCAGGGCAAGGTCGGGGTACTCTGCCTGGCACCGGAGGAGGGGCTGGGCGTCCGTGATGCGAAGAAACGCGCCCGACATGTCGACTCGATCAACCGGTTTCGGGGAGCATAGGCGGGGAGCACAGGTAGGGTCCGCCCCAGAGAGGCCATCGGGCCCGAGCAGTGAGGTGACGAGCGCGAATGAGTGACTACCGGGGACTGTCCATCTTCGACGAGACCGACGAGTCCGGTCCGGCGCACTTTCCGACCGCGCGACGCGGGGGGTACGACCGGGCGGCCGTCGACAGGTTCGTGGCGGCGAACGAGTCCGGGCGCCAGGAGGCCGCCACCGCCCTGAAGTCGACCCGCCAGCGGGTGCACGATCTCGAGGCCGAGGTGGCCAGCCTGCGGGAGCAGCTCGCCGAGGCCTCCGAGCCGACTTACTCCGGCCTCGGCGGGCGGGCCTCGGAGCTCCTCCGGCTGGCCGAGGAACAGGCCGCCGACGTCACCAAGAACGCACACCGGGAAGCCGAGCACCTGCGCCAGCAGGCCGAGCACGACGCCGCCGCCCTGCGCGCCGATGCCGCCACCGAGGCGGAGGACATGCGGTCGGTCCAGCGCAAGGAGATCGACGACCTCCGGGTGCGTGCCACCACCGACGCCGAGGCGGAGCGCAAGCAGGCCCGCTCAGAGGCGACCGACCTGGTCGCCTCGGCCAAGCGCGAGGCCGAGCAGATGCGGCTCGCCGCCCAGCAGGAGACCACCGGGCTCCGTACCACTGCGCGCCGCGAGGCCGAGCAGGCCCGGTCCGCGGCCGACCGCGAGGTCCAGGAGGCCCGCCGGACCCTGGCGGTGGAGAAGGAGCGGCTGACCAAGGAGGCCGCCGAGCGGCACACGCAGGCGCTGGAGGAGACCAAGCGCCTGCTCGACGACG
>JBOHDD010000270.1:0-3861 GCA_050699155.1 Nocardioidaceae bacterium | reverse complement strand
ACCCAGCGCAGATGTTCCTTGGTGCCGACATCGCACCAGTACGCCGCCTCGACCGACTCCAGCCGTCTGGTCGGCGTCATCGCGGCGTTCGCGCTCTCCAGCGAGGCGGCCACCTCGCCGGTGGGGTCGTCGATGTCACTGATCCAGAACTCGAACCCGTCATGCACCGTGACCTCGAAGGTCGCGTCGACCGCGATGAGGTCCTGCATCCGCGGGCCCGGGCCGGGCAGCTCGTGCAGTCCGACCGCGCTGCCGTGCTCGGCCTCCAGCGCGAGCTCCGTCGTACGCGCCAGGTCCCGGCTGGCATCGCCGGAGTTGTGCTGCACCTGCAGGCCGAGCCAGACCGTGCCGTCCTCGCGCACCAGTGCGGGCCAGGTCATCGGCAGCAGGCTGCACACCTGCACCGCGCGGTCGGACTCGACCAGCCGAAGGGGCGCGGTCGCGGCCGGCACGAACTCGCGCAGGGCGACCCAGTCACACTCGCCCGGCAGGCCCTCGAAGGTGCGCGCCACGAACGGTGTCGCGGCGTCGGCGCTGCCGTGACAGGCCTTGTACCGCCGGCCGGAGCCGCAGGGACAAGGTTGGCGAGGTCCGACCTCACCGGTGCCCGTGGCCGGGGTCGAGGACTTGGTGCGAGAGCGCTTGCCCATGGAGGTCCTTCCAGAACTACTGCCTACGCGACACGACCCTACTCATCGCGACCGACCCTCCGTTGAGGTGACGGAGGGAGGGTACGGCGGCTGTGGTGGGTCAGTGCAGGTCGAGCTCTGCCCACACGGTCGTGCTGTCGCTCTTGGACTCGACGCCCCAGTCTCGAGCCAGCGACTGCACGATCCGCAGACCTCGACCGCCGAGTGCCATGTCGTCGGGCTCGCGCTGTGCGGGGACGCTGTTGGACCCGCCGTCGGTGACGGCCAGACGCAACGTGCCGGTCCGCGTCCGCCAACCGACCGTGATGGTGCCGTCGTCCAGGGGCCGGGCGTGCCGCAACGAGTTGGCGACCAGCTCGCTCACCACCGCCCGGGCATCCTCGCGGCGAGCGAGCGGGAACCCGGTCTTGCGCAGGTCCGAGAACAGCCGGTCGCGGGCAGCGCGCACGCTCGCACCATGGAAACCCAGTCTCATGTAGGCCTCCTGCTGCGGGGTCGCGCTGGCGATTCCCATGCGTGTCCTCACGTCCATCCCGGACAATGCACCGACACGGGTCAGCGTTCCCCGAACCACCCAGGGCCCAAACCCCGCCAAATGTGATCAGGGCGACCCAGCCGGGCGTTGATCGAGCACCTGGCCGGCGAACCGCGGCCGGTCGGTGATGATCGCCTCGACCCCGAGCCACTGGCACATGCGTACGTCGTCGGCCGTGTTGACGACCCAGGTATGCACCCGCCATCCGCGGTTGTGCATCAACGCCACCCAGGCCGGGTTGCGGCGTACCAGGTCCACCGACGGCGCCACGATGTCCACCCCTGGCGGCAGCTCACCCCTGCGCAGCCGCAGCGGGAGCTCACCGGAGACCAGCCATGCCAGGGGGACGGCCGGTGCCAGCCGCCGCATCCGCCGCAGGGACAGGATGGAGAAGCTCATCACCCGGACCGGTGGCGGGTGGCCGTCGACCCACCGGTGCCAGCCGAACTCCTCGAGCAGCGCGCACAGCCGCCGTTCGACCAGCCCGGAGTAGCGCGTCGGGTGCTTGGTCTCGATGGCGAGCTCGACGGGTGCGGGCAGGTCGCGCACCATGGTGAACAGCTCGCGCACCGTCACCAGTGACCCTGCGGCCGGGTCCGGCAGGTCCGCCTCGTCGTCGAGATCGGCCCAGGGGTTCTTCCACGAGGTCCAGTCCAGGCCGTGCAGCTCCTCGAGACGTTTGGTGGAGACCACGCCCCGGCCGGACGAGGTGCGCTCCAGCCGTCGGTCGTGCAGGCACACCAGGTGCCCGTCGCGCGTCAGCCGGACGTCGCACTCGATCGCGTCTGCGCCGTCGGCGACCGCCTGCCGGTACGCCGCCAGCGTGTGCTCCGCGACCTCGTCGCTGGACCCGCGATGGGCGACGACAAGGGGGCGGTGTCTCGCCTGCTCCGAACCACAGGTCATGTGGGCGCGCCCCTCAGGCAGAGGTCCAGCCCGCGTAGCCGACCTGCGGTGCGGCGGCGTCGGGTTGCCGGAACAACGACAGCATCCCCGCGAGCAGGCCCAGCGACATCAGCAGGAAGCCGCCACCGGTCACGGAGTACCCGAGCACGGCCATGCCGGCCTCATCCGGGTCGCCGTCGACCATCGCGCTCAGGTAGGACCCGCCGACCACCACCAGCAGCCCCACCGCCAGCATCGCCAGCCCGGCGAACCCGACGGGCCCGAAACGCAGCCGCGCTACCACACGTGCGCCGAACCACAGGAGCAGCGCCACCACGGTCACCACCGTCGTCGCCCACAGCCATCCCGCGTTCAGCGCGTCGTTGCTGCGCGCCGTGGCCAGCGAGACCGTGCCGGCTCCCTGCGCGGCGGCAGAGCTCTGCGCGCTGTCCGCGATGGCGGCGAAGATGGCGCGCCGAGAGGTGAGCACCCATGCCGAGTAGCCCAGTACGGTGAGGGCGGCGACCACGAGCCCGGCCGCCGCGAGCACCCTCCATGCACGGCGTCCACCACCGCTGCTCGGGCTCGGCGTCACCGGCATCCGGAAGGTCCTTTCAGTGACGGAGGCTCCGCGACGCTAGTGTCGCAGACCACCGGGGGCCGCGGCCCGCATCGCCCGCGCGGGTCGGGAACGGACATCGACGAGAGGGAGCACGACGTGCACGCACGACCACCCGAACGCGAGCCGGGCCGACGATCTCGAGGGAGGTGCCGGCCGTGAACGGCGTCCCGACCCTGATGGACTGGACCGGGAACCTATGGAGCGGGTTCCAGGTGACCGTGCTGGTCACCGTCCTCGGCGCACTGCTGATGTTCGCGCTCTCGTTCGTCCTGGGGATGATGGCCCGCTCCCACCGACTGCTCGTCCGCGGGACTGCGCGCACCGTGATCGAGTTCTTCCGCGGCACGTCCCTGCTGATCCAGCTGTTCTGGCTGTTCTTCGCGCTTCCATTGCTGGGCCTCAAGCTCGAGCCCCTGTTCGCCGGCGTACTCGCGCTGGGGCTCAACTACGGGGCGTACGGCGCCGAGGTGGTGCGCGGCTCCATCAACGCCGTGGACCGTGCCCAGTGGGAGGCTGCGACGGCCCTCAACCTGTCCCGGTGGCACCGGATGCGGCGCGTCATCTGGCCGCAGGCCGTGGTGCTGATGATCCCCTCGATGAACAACCTGTTCATCCAGCTGCTCAAGAGCACTCCGCTGCTGTACTCGATCGCCGTCGTGGACCTGATGAACATGGGTGAGTTCTTCCGCACCCAGGGCGGCAACGTCGGCGCCATGTACGCCGTGCTGCTGGTGATCTACTTCCTGCTGGCGTACCTCTTCACCTTCCTGTTCGGCCTCGCCGAGGTCCGGGGCAAGGCGAAGCTCGGCCAGCACGAGGGAGTGGGCGCTGCCTTGCGGGAGCTGGTCAGCAGCCGCACACCTGAACCCGAGCGGGTGAGCTGATGGAAAAGATCTGGGACTGGAGCTATGCACTTGGCTCGCTGCCCGAGCTGCTGCTGCACTTCGTGCAGTACACCCTGGTCGCCACCGTCCTGGGTACGGCGCTGGGCGCCACGCTCGGCCTGGTCTTCGCGATCGTGCGCCGGTCGCGGATCCCCGTGCTGTCGCCGCTGACCACGCTGTTCATCGAGTTCATCCGCAGCACCCCGGTGCTGATCCAGCTGTTCTTCCTGTTCTACGTGCTGCCCGACTGGGGGCTCACGTTGTCGCCGATGACGACCGGCGTGA
>JBOHDD010000269.1:0-2965 GCA_050699155.1 Nocardioidaceae bacterium | reverse complement strand
CCGCCGAGGAGACCCGGAACCCCGCCCACGACGTGCCGCGAGGGATCCTCGGTTCGCTGCTGATCTGCACCGCCCTCTACTTCGCGGTCTCGATCGTGCTGAGCGGGATGCAGAACTTCCGCGATATCGACCCGAACGACGCGGCACCGTTGTCGACGGCGTTCACCAACGTCGGATACGACTGGATCGCCGACATCATCGCCGTCGGCGCGGCGATCGGCATCATCGTGGTGGTGATGATCCTGCTGCTCGGGCAGAGCCGGGTCGCGTTCGCGATGGCACGTGACGGCCTGCTGCCGCCCTTCCTGGCCAAGGTGCACCCGACCTTCCGGACGCCGTACGTGATCACGACCATCGTGGGTGTCGTGGTGGCCGTCCTCGCCGCGTTCACCTCGATCGACGTCCTGGCCGAGCTCGTGAACGTCGGCACACTGTTCGCCTTCATCCTCGTGAGCATCGGTGTCGTGGTGCTGCGACGTTCCCGGCCGGACCTGCCGCGGGCGTTCACCGTGCCGCTGGTGCCACTGGTGCCGGCGCTTGCGGTGCTGGCCTGCTTCTACCTGATGCTCAACCTCGCGGTCGAGACCTGGCTGCGGTTCCTCGTCTGGATGGCCATCGGGCTGGTGATCTACTTCGCCTACGGGCGCAGTCACAGCCGGCTCGGGCGGCGCGAGCGCGAAGCGGCGTGATCGGCCCGTCGCGGCCGGGCGCCCGAAGGACCGTTTAGGCTGGCCGCACCCATGGACTCCTCTGACATCGTGGTGCTCGGTGCGGGGCCGGCAGGCCTCGCCGCAGCATGGCGCGCCGCTCGCCGCGGCTTCTCCGTCACCGTCCTCGACCGGGCCGACCACGTGGGTGGCATGTCAGCGTCGTTCGAGGTCGCCGGGGTGCGGGTCGACCATGGGAGCCACCGGCTGCACCCGGCCACCCCTCCACGGCTGCTCAACGACCTTCGCGAGCTTCTCGGTGACGACCTCCAGACCAGGCCGAGGCACGGCCGCCTGCGACTGGAGCAGACATGGGTGTCCTACCCGCTTCGCGCCACCGAGCTGCTGCGAGCCATGTCGCCGCGGATGTCGGCCGGCATCGCCCGGGACGCGGTCGCCGGTCCGTTCCGGCGCGCCGGCGAGGACACCTACGAGCAGCAGGTCCGCGCCGGTCTCGGACCCACCGTGTACGACGCGGTGCACGGACCGTTCGCCGAGAAGCTGTGGGGTGTGCCGGGGTCGCGGCTCTCCGGCGAGCAGGCGCGCAGACGGGTGACCGGGAACAGCGTGTGGAAGGTGGCCGGCCGGCTGGTACGGGGTGGTCGCACCACGCGCGGCAGCGGCCAGGGACGACTGTTCCATTACCCGAGGCGGGGGTTCGGCCAGATCTCCGAGCGGCTCGCGGAGGCCGCCGTCAAGGCCGGAGCCGATATCCAGCTCGGCACCGAGGTCACCGGGATCTCTCCCACGTTCGACGACGTCCGCGTGGCCACCCGCGGGGGTTCGCAGGTGGACGCGGGCATCGCGTTCAGTACGCTGCCGCTGACCCTGCTCGGGCGGTTGACGATGCCGGGACCGCCGCTGCAGGCGATCGAGGCCGCGGTCGGCCTGCGCTTCCGGGCGATGGTGCTCGTGTATCTGGTGCACGGAGGTGGACGGTGGACCGAGTACGACGCGCACTACCTGCCGAGCGCGGAGACGCCGGTCAGCCGTATCTCCGAGCCTGCCAACTACCGTGACAGCGCTGACGACCCACGCGACCACTCGGTGGTGTGTGCCGAGATCCCGTGCGCGATCGGCGACCGCATCTGGTCGGCCTCCGACGAGGACCTGGCCCGCGTCGTCGAGGAGGCGGTCGACACCCACGACCTGCCGGTGCTGGCGCGCACCGAGGTGTGCGTCCGCCGGTTGCCGGCGGTCTACCCGGTGTACGACGTCGGCTACGAGCAGCGCCTCCAGGGAATCGACAGCTGGGTCGTGGGCGTTCCCCAGATCGTGACGTTCGGCAGATTAGGACTCTTCGCGCACGACAACAGCCACCATGCCATGGTCGAGGGGTACGAGGCGGTCGACGCCCTGGGCTTGGACGGGCGCTTCGACCTCGCGCGCTGGCGAGCGCGCCGAGCGGAGTTCGCCGAACACGTGGTCGAGGACTGAGGCGGCGACAGGGGAGTGGGCTGATGCTGGACCCGACAGGGCTGGTGCACGTCGTCGACGACATCCCAGAGCTCGAGGACGGCGACGTACGCCCGGTGCTGGTGCATGCGCTGGACGGCTTCCTCGACGCGGGGAACGCCGGTCGTCTCGCCGCCGAGTCGCTGGCGGAGGGGAGCCGGGTCGTGGCCAGCTTCGACCTCGACCAGCTCTACGACTACCGCGGCCGGCGGCCACCGCTGACCTTCTCCGAGGACCACTACGAGGAGTATGCCGTTCCGCGACTTGTGGTGAGTCTGTGCAGCGCCGCCGACGGTGCGCCGTACCTGCTGATGACAGGTCCCGAGCCGGACTACCAGTGGGAGCGCTTCGCGGCCGCTGTGCGCACCCTGGTGGAGCGGTTCGACGTATCCGTGACGATCGGGCTCGGAGCCGTGCCGATGGCGCTGCCCCACACCCGGCCGTTGATGCTGACCACGCACTCGGCGCAGCCGGAGCACCTCGATAAGCCCAACATCTGGAAGGGCAACATCCGCGTCCCCGGCAGTGCCGCCGCGGTGCTGGAGGTCAGGCTGGGGGAGTGGGGGCATCGCTGCATGGGGTTCGTCGCGCACGTACCGCACTACGTCGCGCAGCATGACTACCCGCAGGCGGCCGTCGACCTGGTCGAGGCGGTCGCCCGCCAGACCGGTCTGCAGGTGTCACCCGGCGCTCTCGTCGACGCGGCCCGGGAGCGCGCCACCGAGATCGCCGCACAGGTCGAGGCCTCCGAGGAGATCCAGGAGGCGGTCACGGCCCTCGAGCAGCAGTACGACGCCTTCACC
>JBOHDD010000268.1:0-3375 GCA_050699155.1 Nocardioidaceae bacterium | reverse complement strand
GCCGCGACCGGCGCCGGCGGCGCCGGTGGCGGGCAGGCCCGCCGGATGCGCATCTCGCCGTACGGTCCCGACGACCCGCTGGCCTGACCGGCGCCGGAGATGCTGCGTCGAAACCCGCACAACTCACCATCCTGGGGTCGCTGAAGGTGAGTTGTGCGGGTCTCGACGGGCCGAGCCGAGATGTGCTCAGTCGATGCCCTGCTCGACGACCGACTGCAGGCGGGTGAGCGCGGCCGCGTCACCGGAGCGCTCGACGTGCTCGGCGGCCAGCCGGCCCCAGAGCCAGCGGTCGAGGTCGCCCGCGCGCCCCGCGACCCTGGCGTCGGGGTCATCCGGGGAGTCGACCACCGCGAGTGCCGGTTCGTCATGGGTCTCGCCCGAGCCCGGGTCGGTGCCGGTGAGCCGACCCAGGACGACGGTCCACGCCGCACCGGTGTCTGTCGTCTCGATCCGCACCGTGGGGCCGTCGCCGTGGAAGGTGGCCCACCCGGGCGCCCCGCCGTACATCACCCGCAGCACCTCGTCGACTCCGTCGGTGGCCAGGCCGGGGTCGATCTCGCTGATGTCGCCGCCGGCGGTCAGCTCGGCGTCGACCCTGTGGATCAACGCCTCGTGGGCCTGGCGGCGCAGCACGAAGCCGACGGTCTGGTCCGCGGCCCACGTCCAGACCGGCGTCTGCGGGGGAGTGGAGCCGAGCACCTTCTCCAGGCCGGTGCTCACGGTCGCGTAGAGATGACCGAGCGAGTCGAGGTCGGTCGGGCGCTCCGGCTGCGTGGCCGACAGCTGATGCGGGTCGGCGATCCGCTCGCGAACCACGGCGCCCCAGAACCACTGCACCTCCGTGAGGTGCCAGAACAGGTCCACCGTGGTCCAGTCCGGGCACGAGGGCACCGGCCGCATCGGATCCACGCCGAGGAGTACCTCGGCGAACCGGTCGGACTCCTGGGCGAGATGCTCGAGGTAGTCGAGGTCTGCGCTCATGCACCCAAACCTAGGACTTCGGGCAAGCCCGGGTATCGAGTTGCATGATCTCTCGGAGCCATGCATACTTATTCATATGTCTGTGAGGATCGCTGTCGCCGGCGCCAGTGGGTACGCCGGGGGTGAGCTGCTGCGCCTGCTGTGCGCGCACCCCGACGCCGAGATCGGGACGTTGACCGCCGGCGGCAACGCCGGCACCCGGCTCGGCGAACACCATCCGCACCTGGTGGACCTCGCCGAGCGCGTGCTCGAGGACACCGATGCCGAGACCCTGGTCGGGCACGACGTGGTCTTCCTCGCGTTGCCGCACGGCCAGTCCGCGCAGCTGGCCGCCGAGCTCGGGGACCAGACTCTCGTGGTCGACTGCGGCGCCGACTTCCGGCTCAGCGACGCCGACGCCTGGGAGCGGTTCTACGCGGGCCCGCACGCCGGGACCTGGCCGTACGGCCTTCCCGAGCTGCCCGGCCAGCGTGACAAGCTGCGCGGTTCCCGGCGGATCGCCGTACCCGGCTGCTATCCCACCGTGACCACGCTGGCGCTGCTGCCCGCGGTCGCGGGGGGTCTCATCGACGTCGACGACGTGGTGATCGTGGCGGTCTCGGGCGCCTCGGGTGCGGGCAGGTCCGCGAAGCCCCACCTGCTCGGCGCGGAGGTGATGGGGTCGGCGACGACGTACGGCGCCGGCGGAGCCCACCGGCACACGCCCGAGATCGAGCAGAACCTCAGCCAGGTCGCCGACTCCGCCGCACGGGTCTCCTTCACGCCGGTGCTCGCCCCGATGGCGCGCGGCATCCTGGCCACCTGCACCGCCCCCGTCCGCGCCGGTGTGGGCACCGAGCAGGTCCGGGACGCCTACGCCGCGCTCTGCGGCAACGAGCCTTTCCTGCGGCTGCTGCCGCAGGGGCAGTGGCCGCAGACCCAGGCCACACTCGGTGCGAACACGATCCACCTGCAGGTCGCCGTCGACTCGCGCGTCGGGCGCCTGGTCGCCGTCGGGGCGGAGGACAACCTCACCAAGGGGACCGCCGGCGGTGCCATCCAGTCGATGAACATCGCTCTGGGGATCCCGGAGACCACGGGGCTGCCGGTCCAGGGGGTCGCGCCGTGAGTGTCACGGCAGCGGCGGGGTTCCGCGCGTCCGGAGTGACCGCCGGCCTGAAGCCGAGCGGCAGGCCCGACATGGCGGTGATCGTCAACGACGGTCCGCGGCACTGCGCCGCGTCGGTGTTCACCTCCAACCGCTGCAAGGCCAACCCGGTGCTCTGGAGCGAGCAGGCCATCAAGGACGGCAGGGCAATCGCAGTGGTGGTCAACTCCGGCGGGGCGAACTGCTATACGGGGGCGGAGGGCTTCCAGAGCACCCATGCCACTGCCGAGGCCGTGGCCGCCGCGCTCGGTGTCGGCGCCATCGACGTGCAGGTCTCGTCGACCGGTCTCATCGGCGTGCCGAACGACCGGGACCTGCTGCTCGCCGGCGCGCAGGCCGCGACGGCCGCTCTCGGCCCGGAAGGCGGACGTGCCGCCGCGGAGGCGATCATGACGACCGACACCGTGCCCAAGGAGGCTGTCGTCCACAGCGAGGGCTTCACCGTCGGCGGCACCGCCAAGGGCGCGGGCATGCTCGCGCCCGCGCTCGCGACGATGCTGGTCTACCTGACCGCCGACGCGGACGTCGATGCGGCGACCTGCGACCTCGCACTGCGGTCCGCGACCCGGACGACGTTCGACCGGCTCGACTCCGACGGGTGCATGTCGACGAACGACACCGTGCTGCTGATGGCCAGCGGCGCCTCCGGGGTTGTCCCGGCGTACGACGCCTTCGCCGAGGCGGTCCGCACCGTGTGCCACGACCTCGCGATGCAGCTGTTGGCCGACGCCGAGGGGGCCGAGCACGAGATCGCCATCGAGGTCGTGCGCGCAGCCAGCCAGGAGGACGCACTTGAGGTCGCGCGGTCCGTCGCGCGCAGCAACCTGTTCAAGTGCGCGATCTACGGTCGCGACCCCAACTGGGGGCGCATCCTCGCCTCGGTCGGCACGACGGGCGCGGCCTTCGACCCGGCCGACCTGGACGTCGCGCTGAACGACGTCTGGGTGTGCCGCGGCAGCGGGCCCGGCGAGCCCGCGTCGCAGGTCGACCTGGCGGGCCGTGCCGTCCGTGTGGTCGTCGACCTGAAGGCCGGTGAGCAGTCCGCCACGGTCTGGACCAACGACCTCACACAGGCCTATGTACACGAGAACTCCGCCTACTCCACCTGAGGCACCACCACTGGAAGGGACGGTGTGATGAGTCGCGATCGGCAGGCCGCACTGGCCAAGGCCGCAACCCTGACCGAGGCCCTGCCCTGGCTGGAGCAGCTGCACGGGCGCACCGTCGTGATCAAGTACGGCGGCAAC
>JBOHDD010000267.1:0-5014 GCA_050699155.1 Nocardioidaceae bacterium | reverse complement strand
GGAGAATACGAGGCGCGACGAGCAGTTCGCAGGCGAATGCGACAACCCGCTCGTCGAGCTACCGCCCGGGGATGGTGCGCTGGTTGCGGTTGTCGAGGTCCTCGACTGCTAGTGCTCCCACACGCGTGGCCAGGGGCGCACTGCCGACGACGGACGCGCCTGCTCGAACCAGCGCGCCGCCCCGAGCACGCCGACGTCGTCGAACCGCCGGCCGGAGATTTGCAGCCCCAGCGGCCGTCCGTCGGCGGTGAACCCGGACCCGACCGAGACCGCCGGCTGGCCGGACATGCTGAACGGCAGCGTGAAGCCGATGTGCGCCATGGCCCGGTCGACGTCGTTGCTCGGCATCGGCCACTGCGCGGGGAATGTCGGCACCGGTGCCACGGGTGACAGTACGACGTCGAACTGCTCGGTCGCCGTCAGCGTGACCTTGCTGATCGCCAGCATGGTGGCGACACCGTCGACCACGTCAGTCGCTGTGGCGCTGGCGGCCGCTCCGCACCAGGCCGCGATGAAGGGCGTGACCAGGCGCTGCCGCTCGGGCTCCAGCTTCTCGAAGTCCGCGAGGCTGCGCGCTCGCCAGAAGAGGTCCAGGCGCGCGAGCAGATCCGGCGTCATGAACGGGTCGAGCCGTTCCACGACCGCGCCGTGCTCGGCGAACACCTCCGCGACGTCGTCCAGGCTGTCTGCGACTCGGGTGTCCATGGCCAGGCCGCAGCCCGCCTCGGGCAGCACTCCGACACGAAGCCGAGTCGGGTCGAGCTCCTCTGGTTCTGTCCAGGGCAGCGACGCCGGTGGAAGGCTCATCGGGTCTCGCCCGTCGGGCGCGGCGATCACCGACATCAGCAACGCGGTGTCGGCGACCGTTCGCGTCATCGGGCCGACCACCCGCGCGTAGTAGGCGGGGTCGACGGGCACCCTGCCGAAGCTGGGCTTGAGTCCGACGATGCCGTTCCAGACCGCGGGCAGCCGCACCGACCCACCGATGTCGCTGCCGAGGTGCAACGGACCGTAGCCCGCGGCGGCGGCCGCACCCGCGCCCGCGCTCGACCCGCCCGGGTTCCAGTCCTGGTTCCAGGCGTTACGCGTGAGCGGATGGAAGCTGGACACACCGGAGGAGAGCATCCCCCAGTCCGGCATCGTCGTCTTGGCGAGCAGGACGGCACCCGCCTCGCGGACCCGCGCGGCAGGCGGCGCGTCGGCCGTCGCCGGCACCAGCGTGGTCGCCGCCGTACCCAGCGGGACGGGTTCGCCGGTGGTGGCGATGTTCTCCTTGATGGTGATCGGCACTCCGTCCAGCGGCCCGCAGGGTGCCCTGTCGGACCAGCGGGTGGCGCTTTCCGCCGCCGCCTTGCGCGCGCGTTCCGGGTCGAACGCGTAGAGAGCGCGCAGCGTCGGCTCCGCGCGTTCGACCCGGTCGATCACCGCGTCCACCACCTCGACCGGACTGAACGTACCGGCGGCGTACCCTGCAAGCAGGTCGACGGCTGTCATGTCCGCTAGCTCGGTGCCGGTCACGGTGCCTCCGGTGGTGTGTACCGGCCGTCCTGCGCCGTCCATCCCCCGTCGACCGTGAGCACGCTGCCGGTGACGAAGGTGGCCGCGTCACCGGCGAGGTAGACGGCCGCACCGGCCAGCTCCTCGGGCCCGGCCCACCGCCCGAGAGCCGACTTGTCCGCGTAGGCCTGGGTCCACTCGGCGTTCTGTCGCAACGGCGCGGTGAGTGCGGTCTCCACCACACCGGGGCGTACGGCGTTGACCCGGACTCCATCCGGCCCGAACTCGCAGGCTGCCGTTCGTACGAGCATCTCCAGGCCGGCCTTCGTCGCGGCGTACGCACCTTGGCCGGGCTCGATGGTGCGAGCCCGGATGGAGGAGAAGGCGACGATGCTGCCGCCGCCGCGGTCGGCGAAGCGGCTCGCGAACTTCCGGAGCACCTCGAAGGAGGACCGAAGGTTCAGGCCGACGACGCGGTCGAACTCCTCGACGGTGTAGTCGGCCATTCGCTTGCGCACGTTGACCGCCGGTGTGAAGACCAGGATCCGCAGGCTCGGCAGGGACTCTGCGACGTCGTCGACTGCGGCGGAGTCGGTCACGTCGAGCTGCAGTGCGCGCGCATCACCGGCGCATGCCTGCGCCGTCTCCTGCGCGGCGGGAACGTCCATGTCAGCGCACACGACGTCGGCTCCCTGGGCGGCCAGCGCCTTGGCGACCTCGCGACCGATGCCGCCGCCGGCGCCTATGACCAGCGCCTCTCGGCCGTCCAGCCGGAAAAGTCGTGAGTAGTCCACGCATCCCTCCTCAGTCGGGTCGGATTACGGCCATCCGGGTGACCGTGAGCTCGTCGACGGCGAACCGCGGCCCTTCACGGCCGGTGCCCGAGTCCTTCACACCGCCGTACGGCATCGTGTCCGCCCGGAACCCTGGAACCTCGTTGACGATGACCCCACCGACATCGAGGGTCCGGATGGCCGTGAACGCGGTCGTCAGCGACCGCGTCCACACACTCGCGTGCAGCCCGTAACGGCTGCGGTTCACCTCGGCGAAGGCGGTCTCGACGTCGGGAACCGACCGGAGGCAGACCACCGCTGCGAAGACCTCCTCGTCCCACAGCGGGTCACCGTCGGGGACGTCACCGAGCACCACCGGGCCAGGCGTCTGTTCACCGACCCCACCGGCGAGGAGGCGGGCACCCGAGGCCTGCGACCTGTCGAGCCAGTCGTGAACGCGTCGGCGGGACGCGTCGTCGATCAGTGCCGAGACATCGGTGGACTCCTCACGGGGGTCACCGACGACGACCTTCTCCACCCGGGTACGCAAACGGTCCACGAGCTCGTCGAACACGGTGTCGACCACCAGGACCCGCTGCACCGAGATGCAGGCCTGCCCGGACGCGTAGAACCCTCCTTTCGCCACCGCCTCGACCGCGCGGTCCAGGTCGGCGTCACCGGCCACGACGAGGGCGGAGTTCGATCCCAGCTCCAGCAGGGTCTTGGTCGGAGCGGCGTCGCGCGCTATCCGGTGACCCACATCGGCCGACCCGGTGAACGACACCGCACCCACCCGGCGGTCCGTGGTCAGCCGCGAGCCCACGTCGGCGCCACCGGTCACCAGCTGGACGGCCGGCACCGGAAGCCCGTGAGCGGCGGCAGCCTCTCGCAGCCAGTGCACGAGCAGGAGGGTGCTCAGCGGAGTCTGCGGCGCCGGCTTGCACACGACCGGGCAGGCTGCGGCAAGGGCGGGTGCGATCTTGTGCGCAGCCAGCAGGAGGGGATAGTTGAACCCCGCGATCCCCACCACGACGCCGATGGGGACGCGCAGGTAGAACCCGACCATGCCGTCACCTGCCGGCAGGCCGTCGAGAGTGACGGTCTCGCCGGTGACACGGCTGGCCTCCTCCGCCGAGGTCTCCAGCGTCAGCAGCGCCCGCGCCGCCTCGACGCGACAGTCCTTGAGCGGCTTTCCCGTCTCTAAGACGAGAAGTTGCTCGACCTGCTCCCGGTGGTCGGAAAGACGCTGGCGTACGGCGAGCAGCACCGCACGGCGGACCCGGCTGGGAGTGCGCGCGACCTCGTCGGCCACCCCGACCGCGTGGTCGAGTGCCTCGGCGGCAAGCCGCACATCACCGACCGGCGCACGGGTGACCGCCTCGCCGGTGTAGGGGAAGACCACGTCGGCATGCTCGGCGGTCTGCACCCACGCCGCGCCGATCGGCAGACCCTCCGGGTAGCCGAGATCTGGGACGTTCATCGGAGCTCCTCTCCGCCGTACGCCGTGGTGCCGGGGGTGGCCCGCGCGAGCTCCTGGGCACCCACCCCGGCCAGAGCGCCCTGGATCGTGGGGATCGAGCCGATCAGCCGGCGGGTGTAGTCGTCGTGCGGCTCGCTGTAGACGCGTTCCGTGTGACCGCTCTCCACGAGCCGCCCACGGTGCAGCACCGCCACCTCGTCACAGAGGTGCCGCACCACCGACAGGTCGTGGGACACGAAGACCAGCGTCAGACGTAGCTCGGTCACCAGGGACGAGATCAGGTTGAGTATCTGCGCCCGCACCGACACGTCGAGCGCGCTGACTGCCTCGTCGGCGATGAGCACGCGCGGCTGTGGAGCGAGGGCGCGCGCGATCGAGATGCGCTGCCGCTGGCCGCCGGAGAACTGGTGCGGGTAGCGGCGTGCCGCGCTCTCCGGCAGGCCCACTGCCTGCAGCACCTCACCGACGCGACCGGCCGCGTCGTGGTGACCGCGCGTCAGCAGCGACTCCGCGATGATGTCGCGCACCCGCATCCTCGGGTCCAGTGAGCCCATGGGGTCCTGGAATACCACTTGCAGCTCCCGCCGGAGGAACGACAACCGACGCTCGCGCAGACCCGACACCAGTCGACCGTCGAACCGGATCTCGCCGTCGGTCGGGGGCTCGAGACCGGCGAGCAGCCGGATCAGGGTGGACTTCCCCGAGCCCGACTCGCCCACGATGCCGAACCGCCGGCCGCGCGGGATCTGCAGGCTCACGTCGTCGAGCGCCTGCACCTGCTCACGCCGTCCGAACAGCGAGCTGCGGCCTCGCCGGTAGGTGCGTGAGACGTTGCGCACCTCCAGCAGCGGGCCCTCCCCGGTGGAAGAGTCCTGCGTCATGACTCCTCCACCGGGTGGAAGCAGGCGTACCCGGCCGCTGCAACACCGCTCCACGGCGGTGTCTGTACACAGTGCTCGCTGCTGCGGTCGCACCGGTTGCGGAAGACGCATCCGGTGGGGAAGTGACCGGCTGCTGGCACGGTGCCCGGGATCGTCGGCAGGTCGACGCCGTGACCCGCGGCGTCCAGGTCCGCGGCGTGCAACAGGCCGCGCGTATAGGGGTGTCTCGGCCGGGTGAGCACGTCCCGTGTCGGGCCGGTCTCCACCACCCGTCCGCCGTACATCACCAGCACCCGCTCGGTCAGCGTGGCGACGACCGCGAGGTCGTGGGTGATGAACAGCAGTGCCGTGTCGTTCTGCCGTACCCCGTCGTCGACCAACGC
>JBOHDD010000266.1:0-5175 GCA_050699155.1 Nocardioidaceae bacterium | reverse complement strand
GTGGTGAGGCGGGCCACCTGGTCGGGGTCCGTTCGAGGCAGCCAGTGCCCGCTGTCGACGTCCACGCGGTGCCAGTGAGCCAGGAAGCGGCCGAGGTCGAGCGCGTCGACCGTCTCGGGGCCGATGAAGGGATCCCGCCGCGGCACCACGACCTGCACCGGTACCTCGGTCCTCCCCTCCCGCGGGTTGCGCAGCCGGGGGAGGATGTTGGCGCGGTAGAGGTCCAGCCCGTGGTCGGCGTCCCGGCCGAGCTCAGGCCCCCACGACGACCGCGGTAGTCCCTCGCGCCGCGCCATCGCCGCCCCGATCACCGGGTGCAGCAGCCGCCAGGTCAGGTCGGGCAGCACCGGAAGCTGGAACCAGCTGATGTACCACGACTTCCTCGCCTGCTGCTTGCGCTGTGCCGGGGTAGCGGTGCGCACGAAGTGTGCCATGTGGTCGAGGCAGGGCCCGCTGATCGAGGTGTACGACGCCAGCCGGCCGCGCAGCCGCTGGTCGGACTGCTCGGTCGTGACCGCGTCCCAGAGCTGCAGGGAGCCCCAGTCGTGGCCGAGCAGGTGCACCGGCTGGTGGGGGGCGGACGCGTCCATCACCGCCACCAGGTCGTCGACCAGTCGCTCGGACGCGTACGCCGCGTGCCCCCGGGGCGCTTCGGAGTCACCGGCGCCGCGGACGTCGTAGGTGACCACGTGGAAGTCCCGCTGCAGGCGCTCCGCAACCGGCACCCACATTCGCTGGTTGTCGGGGTAGCCGTGCACCGCGACCACGGTGGGCGCGGCGTGATCGCCGTACTCGCGGACGGCGAGGCGGACGTCACCGGACAGGATGCTGCGCTGGTTGGCCATGCCGCCCATGGTGCCCATGGCCCGATCATCGCGTCCCCGTGACCCCCGTCGCCGTGAGGCAGGTCACGTGGCTAGGCTCGACGGAGTTTCCCGGACCGACCGGACAAGGACGGGGCTCACTGTGGACTTGATGGAGTTTCAGGCGAAGGAGTTGTTCGCCAGGCATGACGTACCGGTGACGCTCGGGGGTGTCGCGGACACGCCGGAGGACGCACGCGCGGTCGCCGAGAGGCTGGGCGGCCGGGTGGTGGTGAAGGCGCAGGTCAAGGCCGGCGGCCGTGGCAAGGCCGGTGGGGTGAGGCTGGCCGAGGACCCGGACGAGGCCGCCGCGCGTGCGGGCGAGATTTTGGGGATGGATATCAAGGGTCACACGGTGCACACGGTGCTGGTGGCGCCGACTGCTGATATCGCCGAGGAGTACTACTTCTCGTTCCTGGTGGATCGGGGCGAGCGGGGGTATCTGTGCATCGCCAGCGTGGAGGGTGGGGTGGAGATCGAGGAGGTCGCCCGCACCAACCCCGACGCGGTCGCGAAGGTCTGGATCGACCCGGGCACCGGGGTCGACGAGGTCAAGGCCGGCGAGATCGTGGCGGCGACCGGGTTTCCGGCCGGGGTGGTCGAGGAGGCGGTGCGGGTCGTCCTCAGACTGTGGGAGGTGTTCATCGGTGAGGACGCGACGCTGGTGGAGGTCAACCCGCTGGTCCGGCTCGGGGATGGGCATCTGGAGGCGTTGGACGGCAAGGTCACCCTCGACGCCAGCGCCGACTTCCGCCACGACGACCACGCCAAGTTCCTTGAGGATGCCGACAGGGCCTCGTCTTCTCTGGAGGCGCTGGCCAAGGAGAAGGACCTCAACTACGTCAAGCTCGACGGGCAGGTCGGCATCATCGGCAACGGCGCCGGCCTGGTCATGTCCACCCTCGACGTGGTCGCCTACTCCGGTGACGAGTTCGGCGGCGTCAAGCCGGCCAACTTCCTCGACATCGGTGGTGGCGCCTCGGCGGAGGTGATGGCCAACGGGTTGGAGATCGTGCTCGGCGACGCCGACGTGAAGGCCGTCTTCGTCAACGTGTTCGGCGGCATCACCGCCTGCGACGCGGTCGCCAATGGCGTCGTGTCCGCGTTCGAGCTGCTGGCTGAGCGGGGCGACGGGGTCGACAAGCCGCTGGTCGTGCGCCTGGACGGCAACAACGCCGGCGAGGGCCGGCGCATCCTCGACGAGGCGAACCTGCCCGGCGTGGAGCGGGTGGACACCATGGACGGCGCCGCCCGGCGTGCGGCCGAGCTGGCAGCGACGTAAGGACCGAGTGAGATGGCAATCTTCCTCAACGAGGACAGCAAGATCATCGTGCAGGGCATGACCGGCTCGGAGGGCCTCAAGCACACCCGCCGCATGCTCGCGGCCGGCAGCTCCGTGGTCGGCGGCGTCAACGCCCGCAAGGCCGGGCAGAAGGTCGACTTCGAGACCACCAGCCTGCCGGTGTTCGGCACCGTCGGCGAGGCGATGGAGACCACCGGCGCCGACTGCTCGGTGGTGTTCGTGCCGCCGAAGCACACCCTGGCCGCGGTGGTCGAGGCCGTCGACGCGGCCATGCCGCTGGTGGTGGTGATCACCGAGGGCGTGCCGGTGCACGACACCGCCGCGTTCTTCGCCCACGCCCAGTCGCGCGGCAGCACCCGGATCATCGGCCCCAACTGCCCGGGCGTGGCCTCGCCCGACAAGTCCAACGCCGGCATCATCCCCGCCGACATCTCCCCGGGCGGGCGGATCGGCCTGGTGTCGAAGTCGGGCACGCTGACCTACCAGCTGATGTACGAGCTGCGCGACATCGGCTTCTCCACCTCGGTCGGTATCGGCGGCGACCCGATCATCGGCACCACCCACATCGACGCCCTGGCCGCGTTCGAGGACGACCCCGACACCGACGCGGTCATCATGGTCGGCGAGATCGGCGGCGACGCCGAGGAACGCGCCGCCGACTACATCAAGGCCAACGTGACCAAGCCGGTCGTCGGCTACGTCGCCGGGTTCACCGCCCCCGAAGGCAAAACCATGGGCCACGCCGGCGCCATCGTCTCCGGCTCCTCCGGCACCGCCGAAGCCAAGAAGCAAGCCCTCGAAACCGCCGGCGTACAGGTCGGCAAAACCCCGTCGGAGACCGCCCGCCTGATGCGCCAGGTCATCCAGGGCGGCTGACCGGTCAGTGCCGCAGGTTGGCGGTGGCCTCCGGCAGCATGTCGAACATCGGATCCCGGTCCAGGCCGGTTCCGTCGGGGCCGTAGGACCAGTTCCAGTCCTGCCCGGCAACCACCAGGCTGAGCACCGCGATCCGGTCACCGGCCAGGGCGATGCCGGTCGGGTCGAAGAACCGCATCTCGCGATATCGGTCGCCGGGCACCGGGCCGTAGCCGAGCACCGTGAACCGCTGCTCGCCGGGCCCGGTGTCGTACCACCGGCCGTTCACGTCCGCACGGTCGAACTCGGGACGCTCGAGGATGGTTCTCCGGCACCCGTCGGCCCAGGACCTCAGGGTCGCGTACGCCGAGGCGGCGGCGCGCGCGTCGGCGAACTGCAGGGCCGCCGAGCGCATGACCATGTCGCCGCCGCGCCGGAAGCCGAAGTCTCGGCGCCACACGTCGGCGGCACCCAGGCCCGTCAGCGAGCCGCGCTGGCAGACCGAGACATATCCGTCGCCCTCGCCGTGCACCGTGCTCCTGGGCACCAGGTCGCCCGGTTCGGAGTACCGGGTCTGAGCGCGGGTGAGCAGCACGCTTCGTGGCAGCGTCGGCACCGGCCGGGTCGTCGGCGCCGGCCCCGGCTCCAGCCGCGGTGAGGGCTCCGCCCGTGTCGAGGGCTCTGCAGCGGTGGTGGCCTCCTTCGGTGAGGGTCGCGGCCCCTGCTCCGTAGTGGGGGGAGACGCCTTCCGCAGGCAGGGCTGCTGGGCGAAGACGCACATGTCGTCGGTGAGGCTGTCGACGAGCTCTGAGCGTTCACGCACCCACCGGTGCTCGGCGGGAGAGCCGGGCAGCTGCTCGCTGGACTCGGCCACCATCAGGACGGCGTTGCCGACGCGGACCAGATGATGCTGCTCGCTGCCCAGAACCAACCCGAACCCCCGCTGACCGACGTGGGTCACGGTCAGCACACCCAGGTCGCCGAGGTCGGTGCTCCGCCAGTCGTGGACGCGGTAGCCGATCCCGTCCGCGAGGTCCTCACGAGGGCAGTCGCGCACGTCGGTGACCACCTGCTGGACGGCGGCGTGCGCCTGGGCCGCGTCCGGGAACAGCACCAGCTGCCGCTGCTGCCGCAGCTCCGGCGCGGTGTAGCGCAGTCGCAGGGTGTCGCTGGTGTCGCCGTCACCGGGGAAGCCCGCCGAGTCGCAGGGGTGGAAGCCGGGTACGCCGAGGTTCGGTGCCGGGCCGGAGAGCCGCCCGTCACCGCCGAGGTCGGGCAGGTCACGGTCGAGTGGGTAGCCCGCCGGGATCTCGGTGACCCACCCGCCCGGGGGAGGCGCGTTGTCCACCGCCTCCACGACCATCGGCGCACCGGTGGTCTTCACCGCCGGGGACGGGACCACGCTCGGCGTCTCGGCCGGCTGCGGGTCGTCGGAGGCGCCCGTCAGGCCCGCAGTCGCGGTGAAGGCGCCGCCGGCGACGACCACCACGGCCATCGACGCGGCTGCGACGGTCGCCGCGATGCGGCGCCGGTGCCGGCGGGTTCCGAGCTCGCGGACACGGTCACCGGGTAGGCCGTCGGCTCGACGACGGCCCTCGGCAGCGAGCTCGCGCAGCTGCCGAATCGGATCGTGGTCGAGCTCAGGCATGGTGTGTCTCCTCGGTCCGGCTCTCGCTGAGCAGCAGCGCGAGCGCGGCGCGGCCACGTGACAGCCGCGCCTTGACGGTTCCGGTGGGTACGCCGGTCTCGGCCGCCACGTCAGCCACCGACAGGTCACACAGGTGGTGCAGCACGATCGCCCGCCGCTGTTCCTCGGGTATCTGCCTCAGGGCGGTCACCAGCGCGGTGTGCTCGATGTCGGGTTCGCCGCCGTGCTGCGTGGGGAACCGAGACCGGTCGGGCGGCAGCAGCGCCCGGCGGGTCCTGCGCCACCGGCTGACGGCCAGTCGCCAGGCCACGGTGCGCACCCAGGCCTCCGGAGCCCTGGTGCGCTCCATCTGGCGACGGTGGTCCCAGGCCCGCACGAATGCCTCCTGGACGCAGTCCTGCGCCTCCGCGAAGTCGCCACACATCGCATACACCTGTCCCACCACACGCGAGAACGATGCGCTGTAGAACGCGTCGAACGCTGCAGCATCCATCGACTCGACCCCC
>JBOHDD010000265.1:0-4596 GCA_050699155.1 Nocardioidaceae bacterium | reverse complement strand
CCTCCCAGCCGAGGTCGACGAGTCCGGCCACGAGGGTCTCGGTGGCGATGTCGGCACGTGGCAGGAACACCCGGTTGATCGGGTCCAGCACGTCGTCGTAGGGCGGCCAGTCCTCGAGCAGGCCGCGCGCGGACTGCTCGCCGGACGGGACGAGGTCCGGCCGGATCCCCCACGCACCGATCGCCTCCGCGGTCTTGTCACCGACGGCGGCGATCTTCAGCCCGCTGAACGCGCGGGCGTCCAGGCCGTACTCGTCGAACTTCTCGCGCACTGCGCGCACCGCGTTCACCGAGGTGAACGCCACCCACTCGTAGCGTCCCTCGACCAGGCCACGGACCGCCTTGTCCATCTGCTGCGGGTTGCGCGGCGGCTCGACGGAGATCGTCGGCACCTCCTCGGGCACCGCGCCGTAGTCGCGCAGCTGGACCGAGAGCGAGGCGGACTGCTCCTTGGTGCGGGGCACCAGGACACGCCAGCCGAAGAGAGGCTTGGTCTCGAACCACGACAACGTCTCACGCAGGTGCACCACGTCACCGACGACGGTCACCGCCGGTGCCGTCATCTTCGCTGCCTTGGCGTCGGCGGCGATCCGGTCGAGCGTGGAGATCACGGTGGACTGTGCGGTGGTGGTGCCCACACGGGTCATCGCCACCGGTGTCTCACCCGAGCGACCGGCCGCGACCAGCGCCGCGGCGATATCGGCGATCGAGTCGACGGCAGACAGCAGCACCAGGGTCTGATCGCCGCCGTAGCGCGACCAGTCGACCTTGCTCTCGGCCACGTTGACCACCGAGAACTCCCGCTCGGTGCGGGTGGTCAGCGGCACACCGGCGTACGCGGCCACGCCGGTGACGGCGGAGACACCGGGTACGACGTCGAACGCGACACCGGCCTTCACGCAGGCCAGCGCCTCCTCCGGACCCGTCGCGTAGAGCCAGGGGTCGCCGGCCATCAGGCGGACGACATGCTGGGCACTCTTGGCGTGCTTGACGACGAGCTTGGCACGCGACGCGTGCGTCAGCGGCTGGCCGTCCTCGCCGTAGCCACCGTCGACCACGCTGCCGCCGAAGTCGGGGCACACCTCGTCGAGCAGCGCGACGTGCTCTGGCGTCTCGGTCACCACCACGTCCGCGCCCCTGATCAGGTCCACGGCACGCAGCGTCAGCAGCGACGGGTCGCCCGGGCCGGTGCCGACGAACGACACATAGCCGACCGGCCGCGGCGGCTGCTCGGGATGCTTCGCCTTCCCACCGGAGCTCTTGCCCGTCGAGCGCTTGGGTGACTGCTTCACGGGCGAGGCCTTGGCGGATGCCCTCGCCGAGCTCTTGGCGGGAGTCTCCTTGGCCGAGGTCCGCTTCTTCGAGGCGGACTTCGCCGGCGTCGACCTGCTCTGCGCGGCCTTGGCCTTCTTCACCGGCTTGGCCGCCTTTCGGTTGGCCGTCGACTTGGTCGCGGTCGTGCTCGTCACAGTGGTTCTCTTCCTGGGTTGCCGTCGGGCTGCAGTCACGGCACACGCTCCCCGATAAGAGCGTCGGCACCGTCGGCGATCATGTCGTCGGCGAGGGCTCTCCCGACGCCGACCGGGTCGTCGACTGCACCTGTCGTGGACATCTTGATGATCTGTGTGCCGTCAACAGCGGCGGCGACGGCACGTATCCAGATTTCCTCCCCACCCTCCCCGAGCGCAACTTCGGCGAGGGCGCCGACCGGTGCTGAGCATCCGGCCTCGAGTGCCGCGAGCAGGCTGCGCTCGGCACTCACCGCCGTGTGGGTGGTCGGGTCGTCGAGGGCAGCGCGCAGCTGCTCGGCGAGCTCCGGCTCGTCCGCACGGCACTCGACCGCCAGCGCACCCTGGCCGGGAGCGGGCAGCATCTGCAGCGGGTCGAGGACCTCGGTCACCTCGTCAGCGCGTCCGAGCCGCCGCAGACCGGCGTACGCCAGCGCCACGGCGTCCAGCTCGCCACCGGTCACCATGCCGATCCTGGTGCCGACGTTGCCACGCACCGGCACGACGTCGAACCCGAGGCCGAGAGCCCGCAGCTGCGCCGCGCGGCGCGGCGAGCCGGTGCCGACCCGGGAGCCGGCCGGCAGCTCGGCGAGCGTCAGCCCGTCACGGGCGACCACGGCGTCGCGGGGGTCCTCACGCACGGGTACGGCGGCCAACGCGATACCGGGTGCTGCCGACGTCGGCAGGTCCTTCAGCGAGTGCACGGCGACGTCGACCTCACCGGCGAGCAGTGCCTCGCGCAGCGCACTCACGAACACCCCGGCGCCACCGAACTCCACCAGCGGGCGCTGGTTGACGTCACCCTCGGTCGTCACCGGGACGAGCACGGTCTCCCGACCGTCGACGGCACTCAGACCGTCGGCGACGTACTGAGACTGGACCCGCGCGAGGACGCTGGCGCGAGTGCCGATGCGAAGAGGCGTCGCAACCATCACGAGTCACCTCCTGGCGGCTCGACCTCGGCGCGGGTCATCGCGTTGACCGCCTCCGGGTCGAGTGCGAACAGCTCGGCGAGCGCGTCGGTGTAGCTGACCGTGCCGGACTGCTGGGCAAGCTCCTTGATCCGCACGGTCGGCGAGTGCAGCAGCTTGTCGGCAACCCGGCGTACTGCCTGCTCCACCTCGGCCCGGTCACTCGGGCTCAGGGAGGGCACGCGGCCTGCGAGCCGCTGCATCTCCGCATCCACCACGTCGGTGGCGAGGGAGCGCAGGGCCACCACGGTGGGGGTCACCCGCGCCGCGCGTCGGGCCGCGTCGAAGGCGGCGACCTCCTCGGCGACGATCCGGCGCACCGAGTCGATGTCGACCGCAGCCTCGCTGTTCTCCAGCTTGCGTGCCAGGTGGGCGAGGCTGGTCAGGCTCACGGACGAGAGCTCGGCGACCGCGGGGTCGACGTCGTGCGGAAGGGCGAGGTCGAGAACCGCCAAGGAGCGGTCGGGACCGCGACCTGCAAGCGAGTCACCGGTGATCACCAGCCCGGCCGCGCCGGTGCACGAGATCAGCACGTCGGTCTCGGCGATCTCCGCCGGCAGCTCGCTGAGATCCACCCCGCGCCCACCGGCGGGGACGGCCAGATGCTGAGCCTTCTGCGGGGTCCGGTTGGCGACCACCACCTCTGCCGCGCCCCGCCTGGCCGCGGTGGCCACCGAGAGTGCGGCCATCGACCCGGCGCCGACGACCAGCACCCGCTTGCCGGCCAGGGTCTCGCCGACCTCGTCGAGGGCGACCGTCAGCAGGGAGTGGCCGGCACGGTCGATGTCGGTCTCGGCATGGGCTCGCTTGCCCACCCGCAGCGCCTGCTGGAAGAGGATGTTGAGGGCGGAGCCGACCGAGCCGTCGTCCTGGCCCCGCCGCAGCGCCTCACGCACCTGGCCGAGGATCTGGCTCTCGCCGACCACCATCGAGTCGAGCCCCGCGGCGACGGCGAAAAGGTGCGCCACCGCGCCCTCGTCGTAGTGCACGTACAGATGGGGTACGACGTCCGCCGTCGCCTCGCCGGCCCGGGCGGCCAGCGTCGCCGACAGGTCCTCGACACTGCCGTGGAAGCGGTCCACCTCGGCGTAGACCTCGACCCGGTTGCAGGTCGAGATCACCGTGGCCTCACTCACGTGGGCGCTCTGGAGGACCTCGGTGACCAGCTTGCTGGCACCGTCGTCAGCAAGCGCCAGCCGCTCCAGGACGGGCACCGGAGCCGATCGATGGGAGACACCGACGACGAGCACACTCATGCGGACTCCACCTCCACGGCGACGGTGGCGGCGTCGGCGACGGCGAGGTCCGTCGGCGGCAGGGGCTGACCGGCGTGCGCCTTGCGCTGCTCGTGGTAGGCGAGGATCTGCAGCTCGATCGAGAGGTCGACCTTGCGGATGTCGACGCCATCCGACACCGACAGCACCGCCGGTGCGAAGTTCAGGATGCTGGTGACACCGGCCGCCACCAGGTCGTCGCAGACCGGCTGGGCTGCACCCGCCGGGGTGGCGATGACCCCGATGGCGACGCCGTGCTCGCGCACGATCGAGGCGAGCTCGGAGTACGCCTCGATGGTGAGGTCACCGACCGGCTCACCGACCCGCGCTGGGTCGATGTCCACGAGGGAGGCGACCCGGAAGCCCCGAGAGGCGAAGCCGGAGTAGTTGGCGAGTGCGTGGCCCAGGTTCCCGATCCCGACGATGACCACCGGCCAGTCCTGGGTCAGGCCGATCTCGCGTGCGATCTGGTAACGCAGGTACTCGACGTCGTACCCGACTCCGCGGGTGCCGTAGGAGCCCAGGTAGGAGAGGTCCTTGCGCAGCTTGGCGGAGTTGACGCCGGCCGAAGACGCCAGGTCCTCGCTCGACGCGGTGGCGATATTGTGCTCGGACAGCGCCGTGAGCGCGCGCAGGTAGACCGGCAGCCGAGCCACGGTCGCCTCCGGGATTCCGCGGTCGGGCCGCGCATCTCGGTGGGCAGTCCGGCGGGTGCGTGCAGTCACGGTACTCCTGGCCCGCGCACCGGAACGGATGGCTCGTCCGTCAAGCCATCGGGGGTGGCGGTGGTTCCACTCTAGGAGTTTGTGAACGTGAGAACAAAATCGAGCTCGTGCCCCCAGAT
>JBOHDD010000264.1:0-10970 GCA_050699155.1 Nocardioidaceae bacterium | reverse complement strand
GTCGGCGTAGGAGGCCCAGTAGACCTCCTTGCGCCGTGCGTCGGTCGCCACCACGAACGGCTCGGTCAGCCCGGACTCCGCGGCCAGCACGTCCAGCGTGCACACGCCGTGCACCCGGACTCCCAGCACCAGACCCAGGGTGCGCGCCGTCACCAGTCCGACCCGCAGTCCGGTGAACGGCCCGGGACCGACACCGACCGCGACGTCGGTCAGCTCACGGCGGTTGACGCCGCTGCGCTCCAGCACGGTCGCGATGCCGGGCGCGAGCAGCTCACCATGACGCATCGCGTCGACCTCGGTGTGCCGCGCCAGCACGTCGCGACCGTCGTGCAGCGCCACGGTGACGGCCGGCGTCGCGGTGTCGAAGGCCAGCAGCAGCACAGCAGGAGGGTACGTCGTCGGCGCGGCAGCCCGGTCGGCGCAGTGCCGGTCAGCGCAGTGCCCCTGCCACCGCGGCTCCCAGGTCGACCCCGATCCAACGACGACCGACCGGGTGGATCCGCACATGTCGCGGGTCCGCTCCGTCGGGGTACGCGTCGCCGTTCTGGTCGGCGGCCGGGTGCACGCCGCGCCGACGGCGTACGACGACCTCGAGACGGTCGGACGCCAGCGACTCGGCCAGCCCCTCTCCCCACTCGACGACGGTGACCGCGTCCTCGACAGCGGTGTCCAGGTCGAGGTCGTCCAGCTCGTCGATACCACCGAGCCGGTAGGCGTCGGCGTGTACCAGAGGCGGACCCGCCACCAGCGACGGGTGCACCCTGGCGATCACGAACGTCGGTGAGGTGATGTCACCGCGGACCTGCAGGCCGGCACCGATCCCCCGGGTGAGCGTCGTCTTGCCGGATCCGAGGTCGCCGGCCAGCAGCACCAGGTCACCGGCCCGCAGCAGCCTGGCAAGCCCGGCACCGAGCGCCACGGCATCACCGGCGGTGGGTACGTCGACCTCCACCGGAAGGGCCTTGGAGTACGTCAGCAGAACACCAGCCCGGTGGGTCACGACGTAGCCGCGACGCTCCCAGAACCGCAGGGTGGCGGGCAGCTCGGCCCGCGCACCAAGACTTACCGTGGCGAAGCCGCGTGCCGCCGCCACCTCCTCCGCGCACCCGACCAGCGCGGAGGCCACCCCGCGGTGCTGGTGAGCGGGGTCCACGGCCACCCGGCGCAGCCACATCGCCTCGTCGGCCGGGTCGAACAGCAGCGCTCCCGCCGGCTCGCCGTCGACCGTCACCAGCAGGCCGCCGTGCTCGGAGAGAACCGTGCCCACCGACCCCTCACTCTCGTGCAACGCGGTCGACGGTGGGTCGAGGTTCGGACGGGCACCGAAGGCCGCGTGGATCACCGCGACCACGCCCGCGGCGGCCTCGGGGCCGACCTCCGCGACATGCAGGTCGATCACGCGACCGCCTTCGCCGCGGCCCGGTCCACCAGTCCGGCCAACGCGCGGTTCACCTCGTCGGGGCGCTCGAGCATCAGCATGTGCCCGGCACCGGTGAGCTCCAGGAACTCGGCCGACGGCAGCCGGTGCGCGATCTCACGACCGTGCGTGAGCGGCGTCAGCTGGTCCACGTCACCGCTGACGACCAGGACGTCGACATGACGCAGGGCTGCCAGCGCGGCGTACCTGTCGTGCTCGGCGAAGACGGGGAAGAATGCCGCCACCACCCCGATGGGTGTCGACGCCAGCATGTCGTCGGTGAACTCCGCCAGCTCATGAGGGACGTGGCCGCCGAACGCATAGCGCTGCGTCAGCATGTAGCCCAGCTCGCTGTGTGCCTTGCGACCGGACTCCGCAATCGCCGGGATCCTGGCCAGCGTCGCGAGGGCGGCGGGCGCGAGCTGGTGGACCAGGCGCCCGGGCACGCCCGGCAGCCCGAGGGTGACCTTGCCAAGGTCGCCGGCACTGGTGGCGAGCAGGGCCACACCGACCACCCGCCCGCCGAACAGGTCGGGTCGTTGCTCGGCCAGCGCCATGATGGACATGCCACCCATCGAGTGGCCGACGAGCACCACCGGACCGCTGGGCGCGGCGGCATCGACGACGCGGCCGAGGTCGCGACCGAGCTGGTCGAGGTTGCTGTGCTCGTCGTCGGAGCGCGCGGACCGGCCGTGCGAGCGCTGGTCGTAGAACACCAGGCGGTGCCGGTCGCGCAGGGCCTGGCGCTGGTAGTGCCAGGAGTCGTGGTTGAGGGCGTAGCCGTGCACGAACACCACCGTCGCGCCGGAGGGTTCACCGGCGGGCTCGTCGACCTCGACGTGCAGCTCGACGCCGTCCTCCGAACTCAGCCGGCTCACCCGGCCACGCAGGCTGCCGAGCTCGGCACGCAACTGCGAGCGTTCCGCGCGCCGCCGGGTCTCGGCGCGGCGCTGTGCCACCACGCGTGCGGCGACGCCGGTCGCGACCAGGCCGGCGGCACCGCCGACGATGCCCCCCAACCTGCGGGCGCGTGGGTGACCACTCATGCACGCGGCCCCATCTCGCCGGTCCCCAGGTAGGTGCGGGTGATCCGGCTGCCGAGGCGACTGACGATCTCGTAGCTGATCGTGCCGGCCGCGTCCGCCCAGTCCTGGGCCGTGGGCTCACCGGAGCCACCGGTACCGAACACCACGACCTCGTCGCCGGCCCGAACCGTGGTGTCAGGTCCGAGGTCGACCACGAACTGGTCCATGCACACCCGGCCGACGACCGGGTACCGGGAGCCGCCCACCGACACCTCTGCCCTGTTCGAGGCGTGCCGCAGGATGCCGTCACCGTACCCCAGCGGCACCAGCCCCAGCACGGTGTCGCGCTCGGTCACGAACGTGTGCCCGTAGGACACGCCCTGTCCCCTGCCGACGCGCTTCACCAGGGCGAGAGAGGTGCGCAGCGTCATCGCCGGGACCAGGCCCAGATCGCTCGACGTCTGCTGCTCGGGGATCGGCGACAACCCGTAGACAGAGATCCCGGGCCGCACCAGGTCGAACCAGGCGTCGTCGCGGGTGAGCAGCGTGGACGAGTTGGCCAGGTGGCGCACCTCCGGCCGCAGCCCCGCCGCCTCCGCGGCGTCGACGGCGGCGCCGAAGACCTTGATCTGCTCCGGCACCGACGGGTCGTCGGGGACGTCACCGGAGGCCACGTGCGACCAGACCCCGGTGACCGTCACCAGGCCGTCACGCTCGGCGGCTCGCGCAGCGCCGACCAGCTCCGCCCATTCCTCGACGGTGGCCCCACCGCGGTTCAGCCCGGTATCGGCCTTCAGCTGGACGCGTGCGTGCCGACCCACACGGCGGGCGCACTGCGCGATCGCGTGCAGTTGGTCGCGGGAGTACGCACCGACGTCGATACCGGCGACCAGTGCGTCGGAGTAGTCCTCCCCCGGCACCGCCAGCCACGCCAGGATCGGACGGCTGTCCCCTGCGGCACGCAGGGCCAGGGCCTCCTCCAGGAAGGCGACGCCCAGCCAGTCGGCGCCGCCCGCCCTGGCCGCTGCTCCGGCCTCGACGATGCCGTGGCCGTAGCCGTCCGCCTTCACGACCGCCATCAGTGCGCGGCCGCTGACTCGCGCGCGCAGCCGGGCGACGTTGTCCCGGATGGCGCGCAGGTCGACCACCGCCTCGGCGCGTGGTGTGCCCACAACTGTGCTGTCCATGACCTCAGTCATCCTTCCACGCCGCGGACCCGACCCACAGCAGGACCCGTGCTCAGCCGACCGGGTCGTAGTCGCAGCTGTCGGCCGCCTTCTGCGCAGCCTGTCCGTCCGCGGGGTCGGTGGTCTCCGGTGAGGGTGACGGTGACGGATCCGTGGTGCGCCGGGGCCCTGGCGCGCGGGTCTTGGGCGGCGCTGGAGGGTCGAGCGCCCGCTGCACGGTGTCCCTCATCCACTCGTAGTCGGGGTCGTTCGGGTCGAACTCGTCGGAGTAGCGGAAGACGACGCTGCGTACGTCACCGTCCTTCAGCTCCAGACCCAGGTCGACGAACGCCGGCAGCACGTCCTGGGGCACATCGGTGCGGACGATCTCCTTGCCGGTGGCGGCGAGCTGCTCGTAGTGCCGCAGCAGCGTCACCGGCTCGACCTCGTCGATGAGCGCGTCAACGACGCAGCGTTGCCGCTCCATCCGGTTGTAGTCGTCGAGACCGTAGCGCCCGCGCGCGAACCAGAGCGCCTCGAAGCCGTCGAGATGCTGGTCAGGACCTGGCTCGAGGTAGTCGTCCGGCGGTACGCCGAGGTCGGAGTTGCCGCCTATGGGGATCCGCTGGTTGATGTTCACCGTCACCCCGCCCATGGCGTCGACGACGTCGCGGAACCCCTTCAGGTTGATCAGTGCGTAGTAGTCGACGTTCACCCCCAGCGCACCGCTGACGGCCATCTTGAGCGCGTCCGCGCCCTCGTTGTCGCTGGCACCGAGCACCCGCGGATGCAGCGCGGGCACTTGTCCGTAGACGGCGTTGAGCATCCACTCCAGCGGGTCACCAGGACCGGTGAACCCGTTGGGATAGATCTCGGCCAGCTCGGAGCCCTCGGGGAAGGGCACGTTCTGCAGGTTGCGCGGGAGGCTGAACAGCACGGTGTCGCCGGTCTCGGCGTCCATGCTCGCCAGGATCACGGTGTCGGTGCGGATGCCGACCCGGTGGACCCCACCGTCACCGCCGAGGAGCAGCAGGTTGACGCGGCCGTCCGGACCCCAGGGCTGCGCGGCGTCGACCTCGGGACTGGTGGCACTGCGACCGTCAGCGCCGAACAACGAGTTGACCAGGTCGCGCTGGACGTAGGCGTACCGTGCACCGAGCATCATCGGGACAGCGATCACCAGGCCGACGACGATAACCCACCCGATCCCGACGACCCGTTCCCACTGGGGCGCGCCCTCCGGACGCAACATCTCGTACGTCGTTGCGAGCACGGCGACCCAGACCAGCATCAGGACCACCAGCAGGAACGACAGCAGGAACAGCGCGGTCGGGTCCACGGCGACCGTCAGCGCGTCACCGGTCCGGGTTCCGACATACCAGAGCAGCACCAGACCGAGCAGCAGGTGCGGGACCGCGACGGCCAGGCCCAGCTGTCGTCGTCCCGCGACCACGAAGCCGCTGCCCGGCAACAGGGAGCACAGCGTGGTGATCCCGAGGGCGGTCCACGTGTTGCGGGCACGGTGCAGTGTGGCCCGTCGCCGGGACACGAGTCGTGACATGCCCTGTGAGAAGCGCCCGGAGACGCGCTCGGTCACCACGTCGCGGCTCCCGAGCCCAGCCCCCGGAGCGAACGGACCACCTCTGGCAGGGCAGCCGCCACCTGCGGAGCGGTGAGCGGCCCGTCGCCCGACGCCAGTCTGGCGGCGGCACCGTGCATCCAGGCACCGACGCTGCCGGCGTCGAACGGCTCCAGGCCGGTGGCCAGGAGAGCCCCGCAGAGGCCGGCGAGCACGTCACCGGTGCCGGCGGTCGCCAGCCAGGACGTGCCGGTGGCGTTGACCCGCACCCGGCCCGCCGGGTCGACGACCAGGGTGCGAGATCCCTTCAGCAGCACCGTGGCGCCGAATTGACCGGCCGCGTCGCGGGCATGGCGCAACGGGGCCGACTCGACCTGCTCACGAGACACGTCGAGCAACCGCGCCAGCTCCCCCGCATGCGGGGTCAGCAGGGCGGGCACCCCGACCGGCCGTTCGAGATGAGGCAGCGCGTCGGCGTCGACGACCAGAGGTACGTCGGTGTCCCGCACCCGGTGCAGAGTCTTCGCGACGTCGCCACCGCCTCCGGAGCCGACGACCCAGGCCTGCACCCGGCCGGGCCCTGCCACCACCTCGGGGTGCGCTGCCCTGACGAGGTCCGCCACGGCGCCCGGTCCGTCGTACCGGACCATCCCGCAGACTCCGACGGCGGCACCCGACACCGCCAGCACAGCCGCACCGGCGAACTGCTCCGACCCGGCGGCGACCCCGACGACGCCCCGGGTGTACTTGTGCGCGTCGTGCGGGGGGACCGGCAGCAGCGCGGCGACGTCGGCGGACTGCAGGGACTGCACGGCCGGCTCGGGCAGGTCGAGACCGATGTCGACCAGATGTACGGCGCCCGCGGCCTGCGCCGCCGGGTCGACGAGCAGGCCGACCTTGTGGGTGCCGAAGGTGACGGTCACGTCCGCGCGGACATGCGCCCCGGGTGTCTCACCGGTGTCGACGTCGATGCCACTGGGCACGTCGACGGCGACAACGGGCGCGCCGCCCAGCAGCGCCAGCAGCGTGGGCGCCTCACCCCGCAGGCCCGGTCGGCCGCCGATTCCCACGATGCCGTCCAGCACCAGGTCGACCGGACCGGGTCGCTCCACCACACGACCACCGGCCGCCGACAGCGCGGCCAGCCCGGGGGCGTGCACCTTGTCCGGAGACAGCAGCACCGCCTCGACCCGGGCGCCGCGCCGGGCCAGGCGGGCACCGGCGAAGAGGGCGTCGCCGCCGTTGTCCCCCGAGCCAGCGAGCACCACGACGCGGGCACCGTAGACGCCGCCGAGCAGGTCCGCACACGCCGTCGCCAGCCCGGTCGCCGCCCGCTGCATCAGTGCGCCCTCGGGGAGCCGCGCCATCAGCGCGGACTCGGCCGCGCGCACCTGCTCGACGGTGTGGGCGTTGCGCATCAGGATTCCAGCACCACCACGGCCGAGGCGATGCCGGCGTCGTGCGACAGCGACACGTGCACCGAGCCCACCGACAGCTGCTCGGCACGCGCGGCCACCGAGCGGGACATGTGCAGCCAGGGCCGGCCTGACTCGTCGCTGCGGACCTCGGCGTCCATCCAGAGCAGACCCCCGGGTGCTCCCAGGGCCTTGGCCAGCGCCTCCTTCGCGGCGAACCGGGCGGCCAGGGAGGCGATCGCCCGCTCCCGCTCCGATGGCGTGAAGAGGCGGGCACGCAGGCCGGGCGTGCGCTCCAGAGTCGCCTCGAACCGGTCCACATCCACGACGTCGATGCCGACACCGACGATCATCACTCGACCGTGACCGACTTGGCGAGGTTGCGTGGCTGGTCCACGTCGTGTCCCAGGCTGCTGGCGAGCTCACAGGCGAAGACCTGCAGCGGCACGGTGGCGACCAGCGGCTGCAGCAGCGTCGGCACCTTGGGCAGCCTGATCAGCTCGTCGGCGTACGGCACCACCGCGTCGTCGCCCTCCTCCGCCAGGACGATCGTGCGGGCCCCCCGGGCACGGATCTCCTGGATGTTGCTGACGATCTTGTCGTGCAGCAGGGCCCGGCTGCGTGGGGGTACGACGACGAACACCGGCAGCCGATCCTCCATCAGTGCGATCGGACCGTGCTTGAGCTCGCCGGCCGCGAACCCCTCGGCGTGGATGTAGGCGAGCTCCTTGAGCTTGAGCGCACCCTCGAGGGCCACTGGGTAGCCGACATGTCGTCCGAGGAAGAGCACCGAGCGCGACCCGGCCAGCTCACGCGCCAGCTCCTCCACCGGCGCGATCCCGTCCAGCATCCGCTGCAGGGCCGCCGGGATCCCCTCGAGCTGCTGCACGATCTCGCCGATCTCGTCGCCGTACTTGGTGCCGCGCACCTGGGCGAGATAGAGACCGAGCAGGTAGCAGGCCACCAGCTGGGTCAGGAACCCCTTGGTCGAGGCGACACCGATCTCGGGGCCGGCGTGGGTGTAGATCACCGCATCGGACTCGCGCGGGATGGTGGAGCCGTTGGTGTTGCAGATCGACAGCACCTTGGCGCGTTGCAGCCTGGCGTGCCGGATCGCCATCAGCGTGTCCATGGTCTCCCCGGACTGGCTGATCGTGACCACCAGAGTCGAGCGGTCGACGATCGGGTCGCGGTAGCGGAACTCGCTGGACAGCTCGACCTCGCAGGGGGTGCGGGTCCAGTGCTCGATGGCGTACTTGGCGACCAGTCCGGCGTAGAACGACGTACCGCATGCCAGGACGATGATCTTGTCGACCTCGCGGAGCTCGTCGTCGGAGAGCCGCATCTCGTCGAGCTGCAGGGCGCCGTGACCGGTATGCCGCCCGAGCAGGGTGTCGGCGACCGCTCGCGGCTGCTCGTAGATCTCCTTGCGCATGAACCAGTCGAAGCCGCCCTTCTCGGCGGCCGACAGGTCCCAGCTGACGTGGAACGGCGTCCCCTCGACGACGCGACCGGCGAAGTCGGTCACCTCGACGCCGTCGGCGGTGATGGTCACCACCTGGTCCTGCCCGAGCTCGAGAGCCTCACGGGTGTGCTGCAGGAAGGCCGCGACGTCGGAGGCCAGGAAGTTCTCGCCGTCACCGAGCCCGACCACCAGCGGGGAGTTGCGACGGGCACCGACCACCCTCGACGGGTCCTCGGCGGTGCTGGCGACCAGCGTGAACGCCCCCTCGAGGCGGCGGCACACCGCCTGCATGGACACGGTCAGGTCGGTGCCTCCCGCCAGCTCGATCTCGAGCAGGTGGGCGACCGTCTCGGTGTCGGTGTCGGAGCGCAGCTCGTGACCGCCACGCTCGAGCTCGTCCCGCAGTGTCGCGAAGTTCTCGATGATGCCGTTGTGCACGACGGCGACGCTGTTCCGGCAGTCGAGATGCGGATGGGCGTTGCGGTCGTTCGGCGGTCCGTGGGTGGCCCATCGGGTGTGGCCGACGCCGGTGGTGGAGCCCGGCAGCGGGGACTCGTCGAGAGCTTTGTCCAGGTTGGCGAGCTTCCCGGCCCGCTTCTCGACGTGCAGCGCCCCGTCCCCGGTCAGGGCGACACCGGCGGAGTCGTACCCGCGGTACTCGAGGCGGCGCAGTCCCTCCACGACCACACCCACGGCGTGCTGCCCGCCGACGTACCCCACGATTCCGCACATGGGGGTCAGCGTACCGAGAGACCGCACTGCGACCGACCATCGGCAACTCGGCATCGGCGACAATGACCGCATGGCCGAGTCGCAGACGTCGCAGACCACGCGGGAGCCGTCGCCGTATGTCGAGCTGGACCGGACCGCCTGGGCGGCCCTGGCCGAGTCCTTCGAGTCCCCGCTCACCGGCGCCGAGGTCGACCGGGTGCGTGGTCTCGGCGACGAGCTCGATCTCGACGAGGTGCAGGAGGTCTACCTGCCGCTCTCCCGCCTGCTGAGCCTCTACGTTCGCCACGCCGGCGAGCTGCACCGCGCCACCGAGGAGTTCCTCGGGCAGCCGCAGCCTCCACGGACACCGTTCGTGATCGGCATCGCCGGGTCGGTCGCCGTGGGCAAGTCGACGACTGCTCGACTGATGCGTGAGCTGCTGGCGCACTGGCCCGAGCACCCGCACATCGAGCTGGTCACGACAGACGGGTTCCTGCTGCCCAACGCGGAGCTCGTGCGTCGAGGCATTCTCGACCGCAAGGGCTTCCCCGAGTCCTACGACCGCAAGGCGCTGCTGCGGTTCATCATCGACGTGAAGTCTGGTCGCGACACGGTCAGCGTGCCGCAGTACTCCCACCTGAAGTACGACGTGCTCCCCGACGAGCGCCTGGAGCTGAAGAGCCCCGACATCGTGCTCGTCGAGGGGCTGAACGTCCTCCAGCCGGGCCGGGCCCGGGAGGACGGCCGCACCGGGCTCGCTGTCAGCGACTTCTTCGACTTCACGGTCTACGTCGACGCCGCGGTGACCGACGTGCGGCGCTGGTACGTCGAGCGGTTCCTCCGGCTGCGCGAGACCGCGTTCCGCGACCCCGAGTCGTACTTCCAGCGCTACGCCGACCTCACCGAAGAGCAGGCCGTCGACCAGGCCGAGCGGCTCTGGGACACCATCAACGGCCCGAACCTGACCACGAACATCATGCCGACACGCAGCCGCGCCACTCTCGTACTGCGCAAGGACCGCGACCACTCCGTGCGGTGGGTCCGCCTCCGCAAGCTCTGACCCCCGCTTCCCCCGCTGAGTGGCGGGTGGGGTCAGAGGGCGAGGGTGTCGGCGACCACGCGGGCCAGGCCGGTCGCCACCTGCTGTGCCTCCGTCGCGGACTCGGCCTCCACCATCACCCGTACGAGTGGTTCGGTGCCGGAGGGACGCAGGAGCACCCGCCCACCGTGTCCGAGCCGGTCCTCGGCCTCGCGCACGGCCGCCTGCACCGTGTCGTCCACGTCCGCGCGCGCCTTGTCCACGTCGGGCACGTTGATCAGCACCTGCGGCAGCCGGGTCATCACCGAGGCGAGCTCGGCCAGGGGGCGTCCGGTGTCGGCCATCCGAGCGAGCACGTGCAGGGCGGTCAGGATGCCGTCTCCGGTGGTGGCGTGGTCGGCCATGATGACGTGCCCGGACTGCTCCCCACCGAGGGAGAAGCCGCGGGAGCGCATCGCCTCGAGAACGTAGCGGTCACCGACCTTGGTCTGCTCGACACCGACGTGCTCGCGCTCCATCGCCAGCAGGAAGCCGAGGTTGCTCATCACCGTGATGACAACGGTGGAGTCCTTCAGCTGGCTGTGGTCGCGCATCGCCAGTGCCAGCACCGCGAGGATCTGGTCGCCGTCGACCACCTCACCGAGTGCGTCTACGGCCAGACAGCGGTCGGCATCACCGTCGAAGGCGAAGCCAGCGTCCGCGCCGTGCTCCGCGACCGCCGCCCGCAGCGGGTCGAGGTGGGTGGACCCACAGCCGTCGTTGATGTCGAGCCCGTCGGGGTCGCAGTTGATCGCGACGACCTCGGCTCCGAGCGCGCGCAAGGCGCGCGGGGCCACGTCGTACGCCGCGCCGCTCGCACCGTCGACGACGACGGTGAGCCCGTCGAACCGGCTGGAGACGGTGGAGACGAGGTGCTCGACGTAGCGGGCTCCCGCGTCCGGCACGTCGCGGACCCGCCCGACCGCTGCCCCCGTCGGCCGCTGCCACTCCGTGCGACCGAGGTGCCGCTCGATGGCGTCCTCGACATCGTCGTCGAGCTTGTGCCCTCCCCGGGAGAGGAACTTGATCCCGTTGTCGGGCATCGGGTTGTGGCTGGCCGAGATCATCACCCCGAAGTCCACGTCTTGCTCGGCGGTGAGGAAGGCTACCGCCG
>JBOHDD010000263.1:0-15012 GCA_050699155.1 Nocardioidaceae bacterium | reverse complement strand
AGCCACGACACCTGGTTCGACAAGTTCGCCCAGGACTGGGGCAAGAAGGTGGGGGTCAACGTCCGGGTCGACCACATCGACGTCGCCAACGTCCCCACCCAGATCGCGTCGGAGATCCAGGCGGGTCAGGGTCACGACCTCATGCAGTTCATCGCGACGCTCTCGCAGTTCGAGCCCAGCGTCCTGGACATGACCGACATCACCGACGAGACCAGCAACCGTCACGGCGCGCAGCTCGATATCTGCCGGCAGTCCAGCTACAACCCCAACACCGACGTCTTCTACGCCTTCGCGCCCGGCTGGGTCCCCGACCCTGGCGACTACCGCAAGAGCATGTGGGAGCAGGCGGGCTTCCCCGACGGGCCGGCGACCTGGGACGACCTGCTCGAGGGCGGTGCTGAGATCAAGAAGAGCCAGAACATCCAGGTCGGTCTGGGCATGTCGCAGGAGATCGACTCCAACATGGCCGGGCACGCGCTGCTCTGGTCGTTCGGCGCCTCCATCCAGGACGCGAACGAGAACGTCATCCTCGACTCGCCCGAGACCGTCGCCGCGATCGAGTTCATGCAGCGCCTCTTCAACGAGGCGATGACCGACGAGGTCTTCGCCTGGAACGCCGCCAGCAACAACGAGGGCCTGATCGCCGGCCAGCTCAGCTACATCCTCAACTCGATCTCCGCATGGCGGTCGTCGCAGGAGGTCAACCCGCGCATCGCCGACGACACCTTCTTCGTGCCGGCCCTGGAGGGTCCGCAGGCCGCGCTGGCCGCACAGCACGTGATGTACAACTGGATCGTCCCCAAGCACGCGGCCAACCCGGACGCGGCCAAGGAGTTCCTGCTGCACTACGTCGACAACTTCGCCCTGGCGACGTACCACTCGCGTCTGTACGACTTCCCCTCGTGGCCGAGCCTGTCTCCCAAGCTCGGCGACTGGCTCGCCGACGACCCGTTCGGGGCCAAGCCCGCCGACAAGCTGGCCTTCCTGGGCGACGTCGAGACCGCCGAGAAGTGGAGTGCCAGCATCGGTCACCCCGGACCGTCGAGTCCGGCGATCGGCGAGGTCCTGGGTACCTACGTGATTCCGAACATGTTCGCGCGAGCGGCGCGCGGGCAGATGTCACCCGAGGCCAGCGCCCGCCGGGCCCATCAGCAGTGCGAGCGGGTCTTCGCCAGCTGGAGGCGACGCGGCCTGGTGGGTGGCGGCTGAGCAGTCGGAAGGCGAGGAGAGCCGGTGTCGACGGTCGTCGAGGTCAAGAACCTGTCCAAGCAGTACGCCGGAGCGCACGTCCACGCGGTCGACGGCGTCGACCTGGCCACAGAGGAGGGTGAGTACCTCGTACTGCTCGGCCCGTCCGGCTGCGGCAAGACGACCCTGCTGCGCACCATCGCCGGGCTCGAGCAACCGACGGCGGGCGAGGTCCTGATCGGCGGCTCGGTCGTCAACGGTCTGCCACCGAGGGCACGCAGGATCGCGATGGTCTTCCAGAGCTACGCGCTCTATCCCCACAAGACCGTGCTCGACAACATCGTGTTCCCGCTCAAGGCCGAGAAGATGGGCAAAGCCGACCGCGAGGACAAGGCGCGCTGGGCGGCGGAGCTGCTCGGCATCGACCGGTTCCTCGATCGCAAGCCGCGCCAGCTCTCCGGCGGTGAGCGGCAGCGGGTTGCGCTGGCGCGCGCCATGGTCCGTGATCCGTTGGTGTTCCTGCTCGACGAGCCGCTCTCCAACCTCGACGCCAAGCTCCGCGCCTCCGCCCGTGACGAGCTGAAACGGTTCCAGGACCGGGTCGGCACGACCACGATGTACGTGACGCACGACCAGACCGAGGCGATGGGCCTCGGCGACCGCATCGCGGTGATGGAGCACGGCAAGGTGCGCCAGCTCGGCCGTCCGGTGGAGGTCTACGACCACCCGGCCGACACGTTCGTCGCCACGTTCATCGGGTCACCGCCGATGAACCTCGTCCGCCGCGAGGGCGTCCTCGTCGGATTCCGCCCCGAGCATCTGCTTCCGGTGGAGAGCGTGCCTGGCCAACGCATCGGTGTCCCGTTCCACATCGACCGGATCGAGTATCTCTCCGGTGACCGGCACGTCTACGGGACCGTGACCGGCTTCGGTGAGGACACCCGGGTGATCGCACGGCTGCCGTCGACGGTGACGGTGCCGCTGAGTGCGGGGGAGCAGCACGAGTTCGCGGTCGACGTGGAGCGGGTGCGCTTCTTCGACGCCGAGAGCGCGCTGCGCACGGAGCCGGTCCCGCTGGAGGCACAGGGTGCTTGAGACGAGCACCGAGGAAGTGACGCGACCTGCGGTCACGGTCGCTCGTCCTCGGCTCGCGGACCGGGAGGGCTTCCTCGCATGGGTGTTCCTCGTCCCGACGGTCGTCTACGTCGTGGCGCTGGTCGCCGTGCCGTTCTTCCTGGCCATCGCGTTCGCGTTCAGCGATGTGACGGCCGGGGACCCGTCGTACGACTGGGCGGGCCTCACGAACTTCCGCCGCGTCTTCGCAGACCCGGTGTTCTGGGAGTCCCTGCGCAACACCTTCGTGTTCACCTTCGTGTCGATGGTCCTCATCGTGATCCTCGGCAAGGTGCTGGCGAACATCCTTGTCGCCGACTTCCGCGGCAAGTGGGTGGTGCGGTTCCTCGTGCTGCTGCCCTGGACGACACCGGTGGCCCTGTCGACCGTCACCTGGTTGTGGCTGCTGCACTCGATCTACAGCCCCATCGACTGGGTCCTCCGGGAGTTCGGACTGATCGAGGACAACATGTTCTGGCTCGGCCGGCCCGCGCTCGCGACCGCCTCGGTGATCGCGGTCCATGTCTGGCGGCTGGTGCCCCTGGCCGCCGTCATCATGATGGTCGGGCTGCTGTCGATCCCGAAGGACCTCGACGAGGCCGCGCGGATCGACGGCGCCGGCTTCTGGCGCCGGATGTTCGAGGTCACCATCCCGCTGACGTCCCCGCTGATCGCGGTGGCGGCACTGTTCGGCGCGATCTTCACCTTCACCGACATGGCGGTGGTCTACATCCTCACCCGTGGCGGTCCCACCAACTCGACGCAGGTGCTGGCCAGCTGGTCCTTCATCCGCGGTATCGGCGGTGGTGACGTGGGCCAGGGTGCGGTGATCGCACTCTTCCTGTTCCCGCTCCTGCTGGCCGCCGCGGTGCTCATCCTGCGTGCCGTACGCCGGATGGAGACCATCTGATGGCGGGCATGGTGACTGCCGGCACGATGGACCCAGAGCAGGTGGACCGGCTCCGGCGGCAGTACGCGCGACGCCATGTGCTGGCCCGGGCCGGGGTGTACGTCGCCGCTGTGCTGGCGGCGCTGGCCTGCGCCGGGCCGTTCGTGTGGAGCAGCGTCACGGCTTCGAAGCTGAACGCGGACCTCTACGACCCGGTCAACAACCCGTTCCTCTTCAACCAGCCACCGACCTTCGACCACATCGCGTTCCTGTTCACCGACACCACGTTCCCGACGTTCGCCTGGAACACGCTGTGGGTAGGTCTGCTGGTTGTCGTGGTCACGCTCCTGTTGGGGCTGCCGGCGGCCTACTCGATCACCCGGCTGAACCGGCCCTGGAGCGGCCCGATGGGGATCGCGATCTTCTTCGTCTACCTGATCCCCCCGAGCCTGCTCTTCCTGTCCCTGTCGCGGCTGGTGGTGTGGGTGGGCCTGCAGGACTCGACGTGGTCACTGGTGCTGATCTACCCGACGATCACGGTGCCGGTGTCGATGTGGCTGCTGATCGGCTTCCTCAAGGCGCTGCCGAAGGACATCGAGGAGCAGGCGATGGTCGACGGCTACAGCAGGCTCGGGGCCTTCATGCGCACGGTCGTGCCCCTCCTGTTCCCCGGCATCGTCGCGGTCGTGGTCTTCGCCTTCACGTTGACCGCCAGCGAGTTCATCTACGCGCTGGCGTTCATCTCACCCACCGACGCCAAGGTCGTGAGCACGGGTGTGCCTACCGAGCTCATCCGCGGAGACGTGTTCTTCTGGCAGTCGCTACAGGCGGCAAACGTGCTCATCGCGGTGCCGATCGCCTTCGTGTTCAACCTGTTCCTCGCGCGGTTCATCTCCGGCTTCACGATGGGTGCTGTGAAGGGCTAGCACCCCGTCGCGTCAACCGTGGCACCCCTGGTGCGGCGGTCAGGAGATCAGGCGGATCGTCAGCGGGTAGCTGTACTCCTGTCCCTGCGAGGCCTTGGCGGAGGCGATGATCACGCAGACCAGGTAGAAGATGGCGTAGAGCGGCAGCAGGATGAACCCGATCAGCACGAACATCAGCAGCGCGAACACCACGATGTAGACCAGTGCGTTGATCTGGAAGTTCAGAGACTCCACAGCGTGGCGTCGTACGAAGCCCGGTTCGGTGCCCTTCGCGAGCATGACGAACAGCGGTGCGAGCAGGCCGAGCGCGAACCAGGCGGCCAGGAAGCTGCCCAGGTGTGCGGCCACCGCCCAGTTGCGCTCCTCGCTGGTGGTTCCGGCCAGGTATCCGCCGTGCGGTGCGCCCGGCGGCTGGTCCCATGGGGGACCGGGTTCGTCGTGGTTGGTCGTCATGACTCCAGTGAACACCCATGCCGCCAGGCGCGTGGCCGGAACCAGTGCAATCTCCGCAGGAGATGGTCTCGGCCCGGTCAGGCCGGCAGCGGGACCAGCTCCACGGCCGCCACGGTGTAGCGCGTCAGCACCAGCCTGGCGACCTCGGCGTCGGCGCCGAGCGGCTCGGCGACCGCGATCCCGCCGGCCTCGAGGGCCAGTTCCTCGGCTCGGTCGGGCAAGAAGCCCGGCGCGATGAAGTAGGAACCGACCGCGACGTGGCGACGCCCCTCGGCGCGGAACCGGCGTACCGCCTCACCGGAGGAGGGAGGTGCAGCGGATGCGAAGGCGGCCACCGCCGGGAGCTTGTGCCGGGTGCCCCACAGCCTCGCGAGGCGTGCCACAGACGCGTTCGCCCGTGCATCGCTCGACCCCGCCGCGGTCAGCACCAGCGCGTCGACCTCGCAGGCACGTGACCGCCGAAGTGCCACCCGCAGCCGCCGGTCCAGCACGTCGAGCAGGACGTCGTCACCGAGCACGTCGCTGACCTGGATGCGCAGGCCGGGGTGGCGGTCCGCGGCCTCCTGCACGACCGCTGGTACGTCGATCCGCGCATGGAAGGCGGAGGTGAGCAGCAGGGGCACGATCACGATCTCGTCGTACCCCTCGGTGACGAGCCGGTCGAACAGCTGCGTGGGTGAGGGCTCGCAGTGGTCGAGGAACGCCGCCTCGATCCGCAGGTCCGGCCTCCGGTCGCGTATCTGCGCGCAGAGCGCGTGCACCGTCTCGGCTGACCTCGGGTCCTTGCTTCCGTGGGCAAGAGCCACCAGTGCGGGTGCGGTCATGAGGTCGTCCTCCTTTCGAACCAGATGCGGTGGCTCATGCGTGGATCCCGCACTCGGTCTTGTTGGTTCCTGCCCAGCGGCCGCTGCGCTTGTCCTCGCCCGGCGACACCCGGCGGGTGCACGGCCAGCAGCCGATCGACGGGTAGCCGTCGTACTGCAGGGGGTTGACGAGGACGTTGTTGTCCTCGATGTAGGCGGCGATGTCGTCGTCGGTCCACCGGGCGAACGGCGCGACCTTGACCTTGCCCTTCTGCTCGTCCCAGCCGACCACCGGTGTGATGACGCGGTCACGCGTCTCCTGGCGGCGCAGGCCGGTCGCCCAGGCGTCGTACCCCTCGAGCGCGTCCCGCAGCGGCGCCACCTTGCGCAGTGCGCAGCACAGGTCTGGGTCGGTCTTGTACAGGTCCTTGCCGTACGTCTCGTCCTGCTCCGCGACGGTCTGCGCGGGCTGCGCCGTCACGACGTTCACGGCCATGGTGGCCTCGACGGCGGCGCGGGTGCCGATCGTCTCGGCGAAGTGGTACCCGGTGTCGAGGAACACCACGTCGATGCCGGGGGCGACCTCGCCGGCCAGGTGGGCGAGGGCGGCGTCGGCCATCGACGAGGTGACGCAGAAACGGTCGCCGAACGTGTCCACCGCCCACTCGATGATCACCTCGGCGGGCGCCAGCTCCAGCTCGGGCCCGGCGACCGTGGCCACCTCGCGCAGCTCGTCGGCGCTGCGGGCGCGCCCGAACCGACGGAACGTCGGCATGGTCAGGTCCGTTGTCATGAGTCCACCTGCCCCGGCGCGGTCGGTGGGGCGAGGAGCCCGATGAACTTGAGGCTGAACGCCCGCAGGCAGGAGCGGCACTCCCACGCGCCGTGCGTGTCCTCGTACGGCCGGAGGTCCTCGTCACCGCAGTAGGGGCAGTGGAACGGGATCGCGAAGCCGCTCACTTGAGGAGCTCCTCGTCGGCCCGGGCCGCCCACTGGGCGAACCGCTCACCCGCGTCACGGTCGTCGAGGTAGTGCCGTACCACCCGCTCGACGTAGTCGGTCAGCTCGGCCGAGGTCACCTTGTGTGCCCGTAGCTTTCGGCCGAACCCGACGTCCAGGCCGAGGCCGCCGCCGAGGTGCACCTGGAAGCCCTCGACCTGCTCGCCGTTCCGGTCGAGCACGAGCTGGCCCTTCAGACCGATGTCGGCGACCTGGATGCGAGCGCAGGAGTTCGGGCACCCGTTGAGGTTCACCGTGATCGGGCTGTCCAGCTCGGGGATCCGCTGCTCCAGCTCGTCCACCAGCTGCCGAGCGCGCTCCTTGGTCTCGACGATGGCCAGCTTGCAGTACTCGATACCCGTGCAGGCCATCGTGCTGCGACGCCAGGCCGACGGCCGAGCCGACAACCCGATGTCGTCGAGCGCGGCGACCAGCGAGTCGACCCGCTCCTCCTCGACGTCGAGCACCAGGATCTTCTGGTACGGCGTCGTACGCAGTCGCGCCGAGCCGTGGTCCTGCACGATATCGGCCAGCTTGGCGAGCTGGGTGCCCGAGATCCGGCCGGCGGTCGGCGTCGCGCCCACGAAGAAGCGTCCGTCGTTCTGCCTGCTCACCCCGACGTGGTCACCGACGTACGGCGGTGTCGGTGGCTTCGGGCCGTCGATGAGCGTGCGGTTGAGGTACTCCTGCTCGAGCACCTCGCGGAACCTCTCCGCCCCCCAGTCGGCGATCAGGAACTTCAACCGCGCGCGGCTGCGCAGGCGGCGGTAGCCGTAGTCGCGGAAGATGCTGGTGACGCCCCACCAGATGTCCGGGACCTCGTCCAGCGGAACCCAGACGCCCAGTCGCTGCGCGAGCTTGGGGTTGGTCGAGAGTCCACCGCCGACCCACACGTCGAACCCGGGGCCGTGCTCGGGGTGCTCGACCCCGACGAAGGAGATGTCGTTGACCTCGGGGGCGACGTCCTGGCTCGGGTGCCCGGTCAGCGCGGTCTTGTACTTGCGCGGAAGGTTGGAGAACTCGGGGCTGCCGACGTAGCGGGTGGTGATCTCGTCCACGGCCCAGGTCGGGTCAACGATCTCGTCGGCCGCGATGCCGGCGACGGGGCTGGCGATCACCACCCGGGGGCAGTCGCCGCAGGCCTCCTGGGTGGACAGACCCACCGACTCCAGGCGCTCCCAGATGGCGGGCACGTCCTCCACCTGGACCCAGTGCAGCTGGATGTTCTGCCGGTCGGTGATGTCGGCGCTGTCACGTGCGTAGGTCGTCGAGATGTCGGCGATCGCCCGCAACTGCTCGAGGTCGAGCTGCCCGCCGTCGATGCGGATTCGCAGCATGAAGTACTTGTCCTCGAGCTCGTACGGCTCCAGCGCGCCCGTGCGCCCGCCGTCGATGCCCGGCTTTCGCTGGGTGTACAGACCCCACCAGCGGAAGCGGTTGCGCAGGTCGGTCCCGTCGATCGAGTCGAAGCCGCGGTGCGCGTAGATGTTCTGGATGCGGGCCCGGACGTTGAGCGCGTCGTCGTCCTTCTTGGCCTGCTCGTTGCCGTTCAGCGGCTCGCGGTACCCCAGTGCCCACTGGCCCTCGCCGCGCTTCTTGCGAGCCGGCGCAGAAGGGGTCTTCGTGGTCGGGGCTTCTTGGGTGGTGCTCGGGGGAGTCATACGTGGATCTCTCTACGAGGGAGACGCACGTTCGCTCGGGTCAGCCGATGATCGAGAGATGCTCGACGCGAATCTGGCCGGGCGACGCGCGCCCGGCTACAGGAAGCTGGGCGGGTCTAGACCGGCGGACACATCATGCTGCGCACGCGACCGAAGTCCACGTGGCGCCGCGCCACGAGGTACTTGTGAGTCGAGACAGCCGATGCCATAGAGAGAATCCTTGGGTACGACGTGTCAAGAGGGCAAACACAAGTCCCGAACTATGAGACGCGATCTCAGAGTGAGAGACAACGAGTCCAGGCCCCGCCTGCCCACGTGATACAGCGCACACGCCATGTAACCGGGTGTTCTGGTGGCTTCCCGAGGCTCCGGAACCTTGGGGAGCACCCAGCAGCCTAGGGAGGTGCTGCAAGGGCATCGACCGGCTCCTCGGCGGTGCGTGGTGTCAGAGGCGGTGCGTGGTGTCAGACCGGGGCGACGCGTCACTAGGCTGACGTCCATGACCCCAGACATGAATGCCGTGAGCACCGCGTACCGGTCGGCGCTCGACGTGATCTCCGCGGTCGAGCCCCGCGTCGCCGAGGCCACGCGAGCCGAGCTGACCGACCAGCGGAGCTCGCTGAAGCTGATCGCCAGCGAGAACTACGCGTCGCCGGCGGTGCTGCTCGCGATGGGCTCCTGGCTGTCGGACAAGTACGCCGAAGGCACCATCGGGCACCGCTTCTACGCCGGCTGCCAGAACGTCGACACCGTCGAGGCGCTGGCGGCCGAGCATGCGCGCGAGCTGTTCGGTGCCGAGTACGCCTATGCCCAGCCGCACTCGGGCATCGACGCGAACCTGGTGGCGTTCTGGTCGATTCTCGCGACTCGCGTCGAGGCGCCGCGGCTGGAGTCGCTAGGGGTCAAGCACGTCAACTCCCTGTCCGAGGACGACTGGGAGAAGCTGCGCATCGAGCTCGGCAGCCAGCGCATGCTGGGCATGTCCCTGGACGCCGGAGGCCACCTCACCCACGGGTTCCGGCCGAACATCTCCGGCAAGATGTTCCACCAGCGCAGCTACGGCACCGACCCGGCGACGGGGATGCTCGACTACGACAAGGTCGCCGCTGCGGCACGTGAGTTCAGGCCACTCGTGCTGATCGCGGGCTACTCGGCGTACCCCCGCCGGATCAACTTCGCCAAGATGCGCGAGATCGCCGACGAGGTCGGAGCGACCCTGATGGTCGACATGGCGCACTTCGCCGGTCTGGTCGCCGGCAGGGTGTTCACCGGTGACGAGGACCCGGTGCCGCACGCGCAGGTGGTCACCACGACGACGCACAAGTCGCTGCGTGGCCCCCGAGGCGGTCTCGTGCTCGCCACCGGTGAGTACTCCGACGCCGTCGACAAGGGCTGCCCGATGGTCCTCGGCGGTCCGCTGTCGCACGTGATGGCCGCCAAGGCGGTCGCCCTGGCCGAGGCACGTCAGCCGGAGTTCGCGACGTACGCGCAGAAGGTCGCCGACAACGCGAAGACGCTCGCCGACGGCTTCCTGAGCCGCGGCGCCACGCTGGTCACCGGAGGTACCGACAACCACATCGTGCTGCTCGACGTCTCCAGCTTCGGGCTGACCGGACGGCAGGCCGAGGGAGCTCTCCTCGACTCCGGCGTGGTGACCAACCGCAACTCGGTGCCATCCGACCCCAACGGCGCCTGGTACACCAGCGGCATCCGGCTCGGTACGCCGGCGCTGACGTCTCGCGGCTTCGAGGCGTCGGAGTTCGACCGGGTGGCCGAGCTCATCGTCGACGTGCTGTCCAACACCAAGCCCGAGGCCGGCAAGGAGGGCAAGCCGTCGAAGGCGAAGTACTTCCTCGCCGACGGGGTCGCGGACCGCACCAGGGCGGCGTCAGGGGAGATGCTGCAGACCCACCCGCTCTACCCCGGTCTCGAGCTGGCCTGACCTGCCGCGAGCCCGGCCAGCGCTCCGCCGGCCGGACACGCGAGTAGGTACACCCAGATCGTCTCCCAGCCGCTCACGCCTGCCACCACCTGTCCGAAGGCCGAGGCAGGGTTGAACGCCGACGCGGCCACCGGATCGAGCAGGGCGGCCGCGGCTACGACGGTGAGCCCGGCGCCCACAGAAGCCCAGCCGAGCTCGCCGGGCCCCTGAGACGCCTCGAGTACGACGAAGCACAGCAGGAACGCGAAGAGCAGCTCGACGGCGACGAGGGTCACCAGCCCGACGTCCTGCAGCGGACCGACCGCGGGTGCCTCGACGAGCCACCGGGCCAGCGCGGCGCCGAGCAGCGCACCGACGAACTGCGCTGCCCAGCACGGCAGCAGCTCCGGGGCCGAGATGCGCCCACCCACGACGGCGGCCAGGGTCACGGCCGGGTTGGCGTGTCCGCCCACGCGCGCCAGCACAGCCACCATCGCCCCGATCGCGAGCCCGCCGAGCACGAGGTCCTGCGCGGCGGCCGCGACGACGGTGAGGGTGAGGAAGAAGGTTCCGACGAGCTCGATGACGTAGCGTCGCAGGCCTGGCACTCTCAGGCCCCTTGATGGGGGGTCGTGCGGGTGACGACAGCCGCGAGGTCGGCGCCACGGGGCAGGGTGCCGAACGTGCCCGCCCACTGCCCGCCGAGCCGTGAGGCGCAGAACGCGTCGGCGACCTCGGCGGGTGCGAACCGGACCAGCAGCGAGGCCTGCAGGCATTGCGCCATCAGCGAGGCGAGGCGTCGTGCTCGCACCTCGAGATCTGTGAGATCGGCGAGCTCCGTGAGCACGGTCTCGACGGCGCGGTCGAGATGGGGGTCCTCACCGCGGGCCTCACCGACCTCGGTGAGCCAGGCGTCGAGAGCCTCGGGGGAGCGGCCCAACGCACGCAGCACGTCCAGCGCGTTGACGTTGCCGCTGCCCTCCCAGATGGAGTTCAGCGGTGACTCACGGAAAAGGAGCGGCAGCCCGGACTCCTCGACGTACCCGTTGCCACCCAGGCACTCCAACGCCTCGGCCACCATGAACGGCGTGCGTTTGCAGACCCAGTACTTCGCCAGCGGCAGCGCGATCCGGCGGAACGCCACCTCACGGGCGTCGTCGCCGGCGTCGACCGCGGCCGCCAGGCGCATCCCCAGTGCCGTCGCCGCCTCCGACTCCACCGCGAGGTCGGCCAGCACGTTCTGCATCAACGGCTGCTCGGCGAGCACCGCACCGAACGCCGACCGGTGCGCGGCGTGCCAGGACGCCTCGGCCAGCGCACGACGCATCAGCGACGCCGATCCGAGCACGCAGTCGAGCCTGGTGGCGGCGACCATCTCGATGATCGTGCGGACGCCGCGTCCCTCGTCGCCGAGCCGCCGAGCCCAGGTGCCGTGGAACTCCACCTCGCTCGAGGCGTTCGACCGGTTGCCGAGCTTGTCCTTGAGCCGCTGCAGCTCGAACACGTTGTGGCTGCCATCGGGAAGCACCCGCGGCACCAGGAAGCAGGTCAGGCCCCCGGGTGCCTGTGCCAGCACGAGGAAGAGGTCGTTCATCGGTGCGCTGGTGAACCACTTGTGACCCTGCAGGGTGTACTCGCCCTCGACCCGCGTCGGGCGAGCCTCGGTCTCGTTCGCGCGTACGTCGGACCCGCCCTGCTTCTCGGTCATGCCCATCCCGGCCAGGCAGCCCTGCTTGTCGGCGGGAGCGCGCAACCCGAACTCGTATGCGGGTGCGGCGAGCCGCGGGACCCATTCCTTGGCGAGGTTGTCGTCGCTGCGCAGTGCGGGCACCGCGGCGTACGTCATGGAGATCGGACAGCCGTGCCCGGGCTCGACCTGGGACCACGCGAAGAACCCCGCCGCCCGGCGCAGGTGCGCGTCGGGTGCCTCGCTCTCCCAGGGGGCGCCCTGGAGCCCGAACCCGACCCCGCGGTGCATCAACCAGTGCCACGAGGGGTGGAATTCGACCTCGTCGACGCGGTTGCCGTAGCGGTCGAACGTCCGGAGGGTGGGTGGGTTCCGGTTCGCCAGCGTGCCGTGCTCGCGGGCCTCGGGTGTCCCGGCGAGATGGCCGATCGACGCGAGGTCGTCGACCGTCCCGGCCAGGCCGTGCCGCGAGACGGCCTCGACCAGGGCGGCATCGGAGGTGACCACGTTGTAGTCGACCAGCGGCGGCGCCTGGTTCGCGGTTACACGGTTTGAAGGCGGCATGTCGCTACGGTATTGCCTATGCAGTCGGGGTCGGCAGGGGCGTCCGGAGACGGCGTCGCCCTGTGGCCCCGCTTCAGGCATACCGCCTGGCGGGTCATCACGGCGACCGTCGGTGCCGCGTTCCGTTACCGGGTGACAGGCCTGGCGGCCGAGGCGGCGTTCTTCGCCATCCTGTCCCTCCCACCGCTGATCTTCGCGCTCGCCGGCAGCATCGGCTTCTTCGTGGACCGGCTCGAGGTCACCCAGGTGGCGACTCTGCGCGAGGCGACTCTGGGTCTCGCCGGACAGATCCTGACCGAGGACAGTGTTGATCGGGTGATCGAGCCCACGATGAACGACGTGCTCGAGGGCGGTCGCTTCGACGTGATCTCGATCGGGTTCGTGCTGGCCCTGTGGTCGGGCTCGCGGGCGCTGAACGTGTTCGTGGACACGATCACGATCCTCTACGGTCTGGGCGGACGCCGAAGCATCGTGCGGACGCGCATGTTGTCGTTCGGCCTCTACGTCGTCGGCCTCGTGGTGGGCGTGATCGTGCTGCCGCTGGTGCTCGCCGGACCGAACATCGTCGAGGCGCTGCTGCCGGACGGGCTGCTGTTCCTCGGCCGGCTCTACTGGCCGACCGTCATCGTGCTCAGCGTCGCCTTCCTGACCTCGCTGTACCACCTGTCGGTTCCGGTGCGCACGTCTTGGCGGTACGACATCCCGGGCGCGAGCCTGGCGCTGGCGATGTGGGTACTGGGCAGCTACCTGCTGCGCTGGACGCTGCAGAACGTCGTCGGAGGTACGTCGATCTACGGACCGCTGGCGGCGCCGATCGCCGTACTCCTCTGGCTGTACCTGACCTCGCTCGCGGTGCTGGTCGGTGCGGCGCTGAACGCGGCGTTCGACCGGGTGTGGCCCGAGTCGGCGACGGCACGTGCACGGCTCGAGCTGGTCCGCCGGCTGCGTCGGGCGGCACGGTTCGAGCGGCTGCGCGGCGTGGGCAGCGCCGAGGAGCTGGAGGAGCTTGCGAGGCACGACGAGGAGGCTGGGACCGACGAGCAGCTGCGTCGGGGTAATTCGGATGCGCACCCGCGCCGCTCGACGTAGGGTCCGAACCAGGTCGCGCTCCACCGGTGTCAGATGCCCCTCCCGGCAATCGGCACCCCGCGAGAAATGGGTGTCCTGCTGTGACCAGCTCCGACTCTCTGGCTCCCCTGGGATGGGGTCCCGCGTGGTCGGACGCCTTCCAGGAGACGGTCGCCTACCTCGGTGACGAGCTGCGGCCCGCCCGGGTCGTCCGCGTCGACCGCGGCCGGTGCACGGCCATCACCCACGAGGGTGCGGTGCGCACCACCCTGGGTGGTCGAGTGCTCGAGCAGATGGCCGACGACCCACGCGCCATGCCGTGCACCGGCGACTGGTGTGCGCTGCGCGCGTGGCCCGATGGTCCGATCACGATCGAAGCCGTCCTGCCTCGTCGAACTGCGGTGGTGCGGGCAGACGTCGGCGGGTCGTCGCGGGGCCAGGTCCTGGGTGCCAACGTCGACGTGCTGGCAGTCGTCGTAGGTCTGCTGCCGGAGCCGGTGATCGGCAAGGTCGAACGCCTGGTCGCCCTTGCATGGGCCAGTGGCGCCGTCCCTATCGTCGTCTTGACGAAATCAGACCTGGTCGGTGATGCCGACCTGATCGCGGCGGACATCGTGGCCGCGGCCCCCCGCGTCCAGGTGCTGACGTGCAGTGTGCTGACGGGGGACGGCATCGACGAGATCCGCACGCTCGTCGGGCACAACGGCACCCTCGGACTGATCGGCTCCAGCGGCGCGGGCAAGTCAAGCCTGGTGAACGCACTGGCCGGCGCGGACGTGCTGACTATTCGTGAGATCCGTGAAGACGGCCGCGGAAGGCATACGTCGGTGCGCCGTGAGCTGGTGTCACTGCCTGGGGGCGGCGCGGTGCTGGACACCCCGGGCATGCGCGGGGTCGGACTGGTCGACGCGGACGACGGTCTCGCGGCGACCTTCGCCGACGTCGAGAGGCTCGTCCCGCACTGTCGCTTCAACGACTGCTCACACACGGCCGAACCGGGGTGCGCCGTGCTCGCGGAGGTGAACGCGGGGACGCTGCCGGTGCGACGACTCGAGAGCTACCGCAGGCTGCAGCGAGAGATGGCATGGATGGAGGCCCGCGCCGACGCCCGCCTGCGAGCCGAGCAGACCAAGGTCTCGAAACTCCAGGACAAGGCGCGCCGGCGCGCCGGTCGTTCCGATCCGGGACGGTTCGGGCGACGTGGGCGGACCTGAGCCGTTCCTACCCCATATGAGGTAATTCGTCGGCAACACCGCTTGTACGCGCCGACGGTCCCCTAACGTCAGATCCATGGCATCCTCGATGCGGTTCACCATCGGTACGGCGCTGGACCGTGCACACCAGAACGGGCTCCATGTCCGGCTGCTGGTCGAGGGCGAGTGGATCAGCGGTCGGGTGGCCTGGGTCGACGACCAGGGGGTGCTGGTCGTCACCGACAGCGACGAGCACGCCGTCGTACGCCTGGCCAGTGTCAGCGCCGTCAGGGTTGCCAGCGCCGCCCCGGTCGGTCGCGCGCTGGACGGGGTGGGAGCCGGGGTCAGCCGAGGTCGGGAATGGTGAGGGAGCCGTCGTCGGCGAGTGCGAACCCGGGGTTGTACGCGATCTCCCACGCATGTCCGTCGAGGTCGGTGAAGCATCCCGCGTAGCCGCCGTAGAACGTCGCGGACGGCGGCCGGGTGATGGTGGCACCCGCACTCTCGGCGTCGGTGACGACCTCGTCCACCTCCGCCTCCGATCGGA
>JBOHDD010000262.1:0-9176 GCA_050699155.1 Nocardioidaceae bacterium | reverse complement strand
TTCGCGCCGTAGTCGTCGTACAGGTAGTCCTGGTAGAGGTACTCGCCGTCCGCGTAGGCCTCGTTGCCGGAGACCAGCAGCGGCTCCGCGGTGAAGCGCGGGTCGCGGTTCTCGAGCTGTGGCGCGGCAGGGGCCGGGGCGTACAGCACATCGGGCCCGGGCGCGGCTCCGCTGTCCACCGACGGCAGCGACCCCGACGGCAGCGACAGGGACAGGGACGCGGACAGGAGTACGGCGCTCAGGCCTGCTGTCATCATGCACAGCCCAACGAACGTCGGCTACCGCGTGTTACGTGCTCGCAAGCCGGTGCCCCGCGGAGAGGCGCGGGGCACCTGGTCGGACTCGCAGCGACTGCGCAAGCGTCTGCGGCCCAGTGACTAGCCGCGCGCTCGATGCCCCCGATCGGCGGCGGATTACCGACGATCCTCCCAAAGATGTGCTGATACGTCGATGATCGTGAACGAATCAACCAACCTGGGGGACTCCGCCACGGGGCTCCGGCACACCCGTCCGCCGGCGGCGGGCGAGCGGCGCGCACGTCGCGCCACCGGGGACGGAGCAGCAGGTGTCCCCGGTCGGCTGCAGGACCACCATCGCGATGTCGTCCTGCGGGCTGTCGTCGGAGAAGTCCCCCACCAGGCGCTCGATCCGGTCGGCGATGCCACCGGCCGACAGCTTCGAGGAGGGTGCGAGCAGCTGTTCGAGCCGCTCCTCGCCGAACAGCTCCTGGCCGCTGCGTGCCTCGGTCACACCGTCGGTGTAGAGGCAGAGGACGTCGTCCAGCCCGAGCTCGAGCTCGACGTCGTGCAGCTCCGTGTTCGGCAGCACCCCGAGCACCAGCCCCGGCCGGCCGACGCGCTCGACCCGCCCGCACCCGCGGCGGACCATCGGCAGCAGGTGCCCGCCGAGGGCGAGGGTCACCTTGGCCCCGCCGACGTGCGGCTCGACGATCATGTAGACGGCGGTGGCGTACCGCTCGTCCGTGCTCTGCCGCAGCATCTCGCGGTTCAGCCGGCGCAGCATCTGCCTGGGCGTGTGCGGTTCGGACGCGACCGCGCGCACCGTGTACCGCGTCAGCGCCGTCATCGCGGCCGCCTCCGCGCCGGTGCCGCTGACGTCGCCGAGGAGCACCGCCCAGCGGCCGTGGTCGAGCGGGAAGACGTCGTAGAAGTCGCCGCCGACCTCGGTGCCGTCGCCGCCGGGCCGGTAGCGGGCGGCGAGGTCGAGACCGGGTACGTCGGGGAGCGCGGCGGGCAGCAGACTGTCCTGCAGCACTCGCGCGACCCGGCTCCGCTCCGCGAGCAGCCGGTGCAGCTCGGCCTCCTGGCGCAGCCGGGCGGTGATGTCACGAAGGAGGACCAGGTCGCCGGTCCGCCGGCCCCGCAGGTCGGTCAGCGCGCTCCTGGTCATCTCGAAGTCCCGTGCTCCGCTCTCGGTCTGGATCGACACGCGCAGGGACGAACCCCTCCAGTCGACCCCGTCGGCGAACTGGTCGGCGTACTCCGGCAGCGCCTGCCCCAGCGGCTGGCCCAGCAGGCTGCGGCCGGACCGGTACAGGATGGACTCGGCCGCCTGGTTGAGGTCGACGACCCGACCGAACACGTCGACGACGACCATCCCGTCCGACATCGTCTCGACCAGCAGGGTGCGCCCGATCGCCGACAGACCGAGCAGCCGCCGGCCGAAGACTCCCCATCCGATCACCACCGCCGTCACCGCGAACGCGATCGGGGTCAGGTCGACGCGGCCCAGCCCGGCGACGTCGAGGTTGTAGAGCAGGTTGACCACCCACGGCAGCAGGGTCGCGGCGATCAGCGTGTAGGCCTCACGCCAGTACGTCCGGGAGACCCGGGCCAGGGCCACCACGAACAGCGCGGTCGCACCCAGCAGGAGGACGTTCGTGTAGACCAGGTGCACCCAGAACACCCAGCCGGCACCGACCACCGGGTACTGCACCGCCTCGGAGCCGGGAGGGTAGAAGCGGACCAGGTCGCGCGTCGCCGGGATCGCGAGCACGGTCAGCACCACGACCGGCTCGACCATCAGGGCGGCGAGGGTACGGCGGGTGAGATAGCGGTCGCGGCCGATGTAGGTCAGCACGAACGCGACCCAGGAAGGCACCAGCAGGCAGATCCCGACGTACTTCAGTCCGCCGAAGAGCTCCTTCCCGGCGATGTCGGCGACGCTCAGCTCCAGGCCGTAGGCGACCGACCACCAGGCCAGCGACGCCAGCATCGCGATCAGGGACAGACCACCGGCCGCCCGCCGGGGCCAGACGTACCCGGCGATGAGCGGCATCACCGCGCCGACGGCGAACATGGCCACCGCGGCGTGGTCGAACCGCCACTCCATAGGTCATCCGTTCTCGTCGGGTTCGCCCCACGCAGAACCATCCACTACCAAACGTAAGTGACCTGTCGCACTCCGTCAGGCGTATCGGCGAACAAGTCCCGCTGGAGTCATCATGCGTCCCGATCGTCACACCGCCGTCAAAGCCCGGCGACAGGTGCGACGTACCCTTGCGCTCATGGCGATGACCGTGCAGGAGGCGATCGACCGCACGGGCTTCGGAGCCTTCCAGCGGCGGCTGTTCCTCGTCTGCGCGGTCACCTGGGCCGCCGACGCCGCCGAGATCTTCCTGCTGTCGTTCGCCCTGCCCGGGTTCAGCGAGGAGTTCGACCTGAGCAGCCAGCAGGCCGGGCTGGTCGTCACCTCGACGTTTGCCGGCATGCTCGTCGGTGCGTGGTTCTGGGGCGCGGTCAGCGACCGGATCGGCCGGCGGACCGGGTTCCAGCTCACGGTCGCGGTGTTCGCGCTGTTCGGGCTCGCCTCGGCGTTCGCCCCCGACGCGACCTGGCTGGCGGCCCTGCGGTTCGTGACCGGCTTCGGACTCGGCGGCGCGCTCCCGCTGGACTTCTCGGTGTTCGCGGAGTACCTCCCCACCCGCAACCGCGGCCGCTGGCTGGTGCTGCTGGAGAGCTTCTGGGCGGTCGGGACGGTCGCTGCCGCAGGGCTGGCGCTGGTGATCATGCCCTCGCTGGGCTGGCGCTACCTGCTCGCCACGTCCGCCGTCGCCGGCGTGCTGGTCCTGTGGGTACGCCGGCAGGTGCCGGAGTCCGCCCGCTACCTGGTGTCCGCCGGCCGCGCCGAGGAGGCACAGGCGATCCTCGACCGCGTCGCGCACGAGAACGGCATCACGCCGACAGGGCAGCGCATCGTCGTACCCTCCGGTGAGGCTCGCTCCACCGGGCTGCGGACCCTGCTGGAAGGCGGCATCCGCCGGGTAACGCTGACGCTGTGGACCACCTGGCTGCTGATCGCGTTCGCCTACTACGGCATCTTCGTCTGGCTGCCGCAGGTGCTGTCCGACCAGTACGGCTTCCTGAACACCTACGTCTACGTATTCTTCATCGCCGTGGTGCAGCTGCCCGGCTACTTCTCCGCGGCCTGGCTGCTCGAGCGCTGGGGCCGCCTGCCTGTGCTCCGCACCTACCTGGCGGTCAGCGGGGCCGCGACCTTCCTGTGGGCGGTGGCCGACGCGGCGCCGATGGTGCTGTTCGCCGCCGGCCTGATGAGCTTCTTCTCCCTCGGCGCGTGGGCCGCCCTGTACGCCTACACCCCGGAGGTCTACCCGACGCAGATCCGCACCACCGGCATGGGATCGGCGAGCGGCTGGGCCCGGGTCGGCGGCGTCGTCGCACCCCTGGTCGGCGGGGCGTTGTTCCCGGTCTCGCTGGTGCTGACGCTCAGCGTGTTCGCGGTGGCGTTCGTGCTCGCCGCGGTGGTGGTCACGTCGCTGCGGCGGGAGACGACGGGCCGCCCGCTGTCCGACACCGTCCTCGAGGAGCAAGCAGCCGCAGGATCCTGAGAGGTCGTAACGTCGGCTCAGCGTGTCAGAAGAGCAGGCTGGTGAACAGGTCGACGTACTGGCCGAGATGGCGGTCGCCGAGGAACTGCCGCAGCACCCGGGCACGCGCCGCGGCACCCAGGTCGGCCGCGAGGCTGTCGTCGCCGAGCACCTTGGCCACCGCCGCGGCGAACGCGTCGAGGTCGTACGGGTCGGGCAGCAGCACACCGTCGCGCCCGTCCACGATCTGGTCCTGGATGCCACCCACAGCGGAGGCGATCACCGGCCGCGCCTTCCACATCGCCTCGGTCACGGTCAGGCCGAAGCCCTCGACGATGCTCTTCTGCACCACGATCGCCGCGTGCTGCTGCACGGCGTTGACGATGCGCGCGTTCTCCTCGACGTCGTCCATCGGCAGCGTCACCAGATGCACGCGCTCGCGCACCGCGGCGGGAAGGCCGAGCCACTGTGCGCGGCACTCCGCCAGCACCTCGGCACCCTCGGGGTCGTCGGACACCCCGGACACGTCGGGCCCCACCAGCATCAGGTGCGCGTCGTCCGGCATCGCGCCGATGTTCGCGGCGAAGCCGGTCAGCACCCCGGCCATGTCCTTGAGCCGGTCCCAGCGGCTGACCTGGACCACCATGCGGGCGTACGACGGTGGGCCCGACCCACCCAGCAACCCCGCCTCCCGGAGCACCTGCTCGGCCTCGTCGGCGGTGAGGCGGCTGTTCTTCGGACTGAACGGGTCGATCGACGGGGGGATGACCCACAGGTCCGCACGCGGGACCCATCCCGGACTGTAGACCTCCCGCGAGAAGATGAACGCATCGGACCGCTCGACGTGCTCGCGCACGAAAGCCCAGCCGACCGCGGTCAGCTCGTTGGGAGTGTCCCGGCCGATGTGGCAGCGCCACACCACGTGCGCCCCCAGCCGGCGCAGACCGTCGACCAGTCCTGCCGTCTGCGGGTCGTGCAGCAGCACGATGTCGCCGCGGTGGACCAGCGGTGTCATCTGCTCGAGGTTGCGCGCGAGCACGTCGCGGTAGTGCGTGCGCTCCGGGTCGCCGAGCGGGCCGCCGTCACCGGGCTCGCCGTGCAGCAGGTTGTGCAGCCGCTTGGTGATGGCGAAGAAGGCGGGGTCGCCGTCGAGCACGAGCCATCGGGTGTCGACACCCGCACCACGCCCGTAGGAGAGCAGCGACTGCAGCATCTCCGCGACGCCGCCGCCCTTCGCGGTGGCGTTCACGTGCCACACCACCCGGCCGGCGAGCAGCGGTCGCGCCCGTACGGCGGTGTCGCGCAGCCGGGTGGCCTGCTCACCGCTGAGCAATGCGGCCAGCCGGTCGAGCGGGACCGGCTGTACCTCGATCTCCCGCACCGGTGGAACTCCCTCCACCTTCGATGCTACTGACCGAGGACGGTGCAGACGCGGTCCACGTCCTCCTCGTCGTTGTACACGTGGAAGCCGACCCTGACCCGGCCCAGCTTGGCGGTCGCCCGGATGCCGGCATCGGCCAACCGCCCCAGCGTCGCGTCGGTGTCACCCGGCGCGAAGGTCACGACCGGGCTCGGCAGGTCGGTGGGCTGGGCGGGCAGCCCCAGATCCTCCAGACGGTGGCGCAGCCGGCCGGTGAGCGCGACGACGCGCCGCTCCCGGTCCGGTGCGGGCTCCGCGGCGAGGGCACCCAGCGCGGGTTCGGCGCCGACCCAGGCCAGCCACGCCGGGGACTGGTCAAGGCCCTGCGCACCGGGCTTGGCGAGCAGCGGCGGTCCGTAGCTGCCGCGCTCTGCGCCGTCGGTGACCGAGTAGCCGCTGGGCGCGCCGAAGCCCGCGACCACGTCGTCGTGCGCGACGGCGTACGCCACTCCGCGCGGGCCGCGCAGCCCCTTGTAACCCGCGCAGGCGAACAGCGACAGGCTCGTCACCGGCACATCGGGTACGACGATGCCCGCCGCCTGGGTGCCGTCGACGACCAGCCGTGCATCGACCGCCGTGCAGACCTCCAGCAGCCTGGTCAACGAGGGACGGCCGCCGTCGTGGGACGACACCGCGGAGACGACCACCGCGTCGGTGTCGTCGTCGACGGCGGGCGCGAACGTGTCGGCGACGTACGCACCGTCGACCCAGCGCATCCGGTGGTCCTCGACGTTGGCCAGGACCGGCAGCAACAGCGAGCGGAACTCCTTGCGGTGCGCCACGACCGTGCCGGTGCCGCGGGCGATCGTGGCGGCGGCCGCCGAGACCGCCGGTACGACCGACGGCAGCAGCCCGACATCGCCGGCGGTGACGCCGATGATCCGGGCGAACAGCTCACGGCAGGACTCCATCGAGCGCTCCCACACCGAGAAGTGGCCCCGCCCGGCACCCCAGTCGTCGAGGGCCGCCTTCATCGCGTCGACGGTCGCCTGCGCCGGCAGGCCCATGCTGGGCGTGTCCAGGTACCCGCGCATCTGTCTCTCCCGGTGCTGGAGGCCGTGGGGATGCCGAGCCTAGGCGGTTCTCACCGATCTCTAGCGCGGTGGCGCGGGTGGCGCGAGAATGAGGTGAGGGGGTTGTGGTGTCACGTCCGGCCGGTCGCCCATCACCCGCAGCCCTTGCCAACTGGCTCGGCCTGTGGCGGACTCCTCTGCGCCGCACCGTCGACCGGTGGGAGATCGCGGCACGGTGGCTCACGATCGTCGTCCTCCTGGTCACCTTCCCGTTCGTCGTCGGTGTCGCGAGCTCGGTCGAGACAGAGCTGTCCGCGGCCACCGAGTCGCGCCGCGCAACGACCGCCACCCTGCTCGAGGACGCGGTCGTGTTCGGGGCCGCCAGCCCGATGGCCGCGCCCACCAGCATCAGGGCAAGGGCGACCTGGATGTCGGCGGACGGGTATCGCGTCGAGGGCTCGGTGCGGCTGGACAGCTTCGCGGACAAGGGTGCCCGGGTGCGAGTCTGGCTGGCAGCCGACGGCCGGCCCGCTCCGCCCCCGCCGGGGTCGGGCGAGGTCGCCGTCATCAGCGCCCTGGTGGCGCTGCTCTTCGCGAGTGGGTTGCTGCTGGCGGCGGTGCTGTGGCTGATGCTCGTACACCGTGCCCTCGATGCCTCTCGGCAGCGCTACTGGGACGCGGCGTGGGTCGTCTTCAACGAGTTCGGGACCCGTCCGCGTCCGTGAGGGTGGCGGTGAAGACGCAGCGCCCCCCGGAGACCTGGTGTGCCTCTACCAGGAGACCCACCGTCACCTCACTCCCGTCCGCACGGAGCACCGGCACCCGGACGCTCTCACCGAGCAGCGGACCCCCGCCGGTCAGCAGGTACATCGTGAACCCCGCCAAATGAGCCTGCCGGTACCTCGGGGGAATGATCGCCACCACCCGCTCACCGACCAGCTCGCCGGCGTCGGCGTAGCCGAGGAGGTCCAGCGCCGGCCCGCTGACGGCGATCACCCGGTTGGTGTCGTCGGCCGCCACCACAGCCTGCGACGACGACGCCACCCCAGCGGTGTCCCACGCCGGCACGCTCCGCAGCGGCACCAAGGGTCCGTCCCCGTTCGTCGGCTGGTCTGTCGACCAGGCGCGCGGCGAGGCCCCGCCGAGCTGACTGGCGACCTCGGCGCAGAACCAGCGCCGCAGCGCACGGAGCTCGGGCTGCACGGGGGCGTTCAGGAACTGTCCGGCCTCGGCCAGGTCGATGGCCGTCTCGAGCGTCGAGTTCAACATGTCGAAGTGCTCGGCCGATCCAGCACCGACGGGGACCACCACCCTGGCGGCCGACATCTCGGGGTCGGTGGCCTCCCGGACCAACGCGTCCGCCTCGCTCGCGGGTGGTGGGTGCGGGATGTGCTCGGCCAGCAGCGCCACGGCGTCGGTGGCCGCGGCGTGCACGCTGAGGGGGTCGTCGTCGAGGTCGTGGTCGAGACTGGTCAGCAGGTACTCCCGCAGCATCGCCTCGGCGTGCTGACGCCAGGCGGCGTGCAGCAGCAGCGGTACGTTGCGCAGCTCGACGTCCACCGTCTCGCCGGGGTCACCGGCCGCCTCCAGGTCCGGCGTTCCACGATCCCCTCCCGTGTCGACGCCATCGCCGGACGACAGCTGGAACCAGACGGTCTTGCCGCGCACGCTCGGGACGACACCCCAGGCGTCGGCTGCCTGGTCGAGCAGGGAGAGCCCCCGACCGGTCTGCGCGGTCGCTGCGTAGCTGCGTAGCGCGGGGAGATGGCGGCTGCCGTCACCGACCGCCACGCGCAGGCCGTCGTCGCTGACGGTCACCGACAGGTCGATCGGAGTCGCGGCGTACACCAGGGCGTTGGTGACCACCTCACTGACCAGCAGCCGGGCGACGTCCTCGAGGTCCTCACGGCCGGCCTCGGCCAGGGCACGCATCACCATCCGCCGAGCCTCGCCCGCACTCGAGGGGTGCGACGGCAGCCGGCGCTCGATCTCGACCTGAACCGGTGCGGTGCTCGGGGGACCCATCAACCTTCCTCTCTGACCGGCACCGTTCCCGTCTTGTTGACGATTCATGCAGGAACACAGGCCGTTGGAGCCGAATTTACCCTGCCGGCCTCCCCGCGCCGAGAATGCGCGAGTTCCGACGGGTTTGGCCCTCAGACGACCGGAATGATCCGCCGGATGCGGGCCTCGATGCCACGCTCGTGCAGGAGATCGGCCGCGTCGACGACGATGCGGTCGGTCGACGTGTCGACGGTCCGCAGCAGCAGATGTCCGTCGTCGTCTCCGGCCTGGTAGTCGACCCGGTAGACGCCCGGACGGGACCGTTGTTCCTGCGAGACTTCAGAAAGCACGACTATCGACCAAACGCGGGGCAGCAGATGAGGTACACGCGATGCTATGAGCGCCGGGCGGCGCCCGCAGGAGAATCGGGAATTCGGTGAGCATGCTCACGGCCCGAGGGCCCGTGGTGCTCGACGGCGGCATGTCGAACGCACTCGAGGACCGCGGTCACGACCTGTCCGACAGCCTGTGGTCCGCCCGGCTGCTGCGGGACGCGCCGGAGGAGGTCGCGGCGGTCCATCGCGCCTACTTCCGGTCGGGGGCCGCCGTCGCGACGACCGCGAGCTACCAGGCGAGCGTCGCCGGCTTCGCCCGAGCAGGAGCCACGACCGAGGAGGCCGAGCGTCTGGTCCGCAGCAGCGTCACCCTGGCCCGCGACGTGCGCGACGAGCTCACCGGCGACGGCCGCGGGCGCTTCGTCGCCGCCTCGGTCGGGCCGTACGGCGCGGTGCTCGCCGACGGGTCGGAGTACCGCGGCCGCTACGACCTGGGCCGGGCTGCACTGGGCCGGGCGGCGCTGCGCGAGTTCCACCTGCCCCGCCTGGAGCTGCTG
>JBOHDD010000261.1:0-11474 GCA_050699155.1 Nocardioidaceae bacterium | reverse complement strand
GGCGCGACCAGTTCGCCGACGCCTGGATCGGCGGCTCGGGCGGCGTGGTTTACGTGATCCGTCCGGCGGGCAGGAGTCTGCCGCGACGTAAGGCGGAGGCCAACTGGTGAACGGACCTGAGCGCCTGCACGACGACCTCGTCCCCGGGCCGGAGGCCGCGCTGCTGGTCGACTCCCTCTCCGAGACCGAGGCGGACACCCTGCACGCACTCCTCGTGCGGTCTCGCGAGTCCGAGTCGGCCGACGTGCACGGTTCGGTGGACGTGATCCTTGGCTCGCTACCCTCGGTTCTCCGTTCACGGGTAGGCAAGGCGCTGCGCGGGGGCGACCGTTGAGTGTCGCCGCGACCGCCGAGGTGACCCGGCTCGCGCGCGTGCTGCGTTGCGAGCCCGCCGAGATCGAGTTCCTCTGCCGGTTCGCCCCGACCGAGCTGCGATCGCTGCGACTGGCCGTCTGCGACCGGATGTACGCCGACCACAGGGCGACGTACTCCCGGATCGGAGCCGCCAGCCGGCTGCTGCCGATGAAGGTGACCGCACCCCTCGCCCAGCGAATGATGGCACCGCGGGTATCGGCCGGAGTGGTGTCGTCACTGCCGCCGGAGCAGGCGGCGGCGATGGCCGCGCGGATGTCCACCGAGTACATCGCCGACGTCGCGACCCACCTGTCACCGGCGGCGGTGTCTCCGGTCCTCTCGCGGATGCCGGCCGAGGTGGTGCTGAGGGTCGCCGAAGAGCTGCACACCCGCGGTGACTACGACACGATGGCCGAGATCGTCTCCTCGCTGACCGACGACCAGGTCGCTGCCGTGCTGGCCTCCGTGGCAGACCCTCCGATGATGGTCGAGGTCGCGCTGCGGATCACCGACCCCGAGGCCGTGCAGCGGCTCACCGAAGTACTCACCGAGTCGCACCTGCACGAGATGGTGCGCTGGGCTCGACGGCGTACCCGCCTGTGGCCCGAGCTTCTCGCGCTGCTGGGGCGGCTGCCTCAGCCGCAACGCAGGCGCGTGCTGGGCCTCAGCCGCGGTTAGGACGTCACCCGGTCGCGGTTCGCTGGATCAGCCGGTGGCCGGCTGCACCACGTTGCGCGGTCGGATGGCCTGCCCGCCGAACCGCGCCCAGGCCACGAAGCCGGCGAGCACTCCGAGTACGACGGGCTGCACCATGAGCACGTACTCCCCGATGACGATGTTGGTGATGGTTGCCCCGGTCATCGTGAGCACGAGCCCGCTCGCGGCGAGCGGCGTCAGGATCGGCAGGATGCGAGTCACCGCCGGCAGGATGAGACCCACGGCACCGAGTACCTCGGCAGCGCCGGCGATTCTCAGCAGCACGACTGGAACGCCTTCAGCCATCGACTCCAGGTCGGTGGCAGGCGTGAGCAGCTTGGTCAGGCCGATGGCGACGAACACCAGCGCAAGCATCCCCGACACGATCCATACAGTGATCTTCATGCGACTGCCCCCTCCAGGGTCGTCTGTGGTCAGTGGTGCCTTCCTGGAGTTCGACCTCCGGAGCCGCGCAAACTCATCGCTTGCGTCAGGACAGCCGTCGTAGCCCGCCTGTTACGAGACCTCGACCGCGATCGTGTGCCAGCCGGTCGCCCCGTCAGGGACGACATCGGTCTGTTCAGGGGTCTGGGTCTCGCCGGACGCATCCGTGGCCCGGACGGCGATGCGGTGCTCTCCCGGCACGGCGTCCCAGGCCCACGCCCACTGGCGCCAGGTGTCGACGTTGGGCACTCCCGCGAGCCGCGCCGTGTGCCACTCGCCGTCGTCGATGCGCACCTCGACCCGGTCGATCCCGGTGTGCTGGGCCCACGCGATGCCGCCCACCGCGACCCTGCCGGCCGTGACGGCCGCACCGTCTCGCGGGACGTCGATGCGTGACTGGGTCTTGACCGGGCCTCGAGGCGACCAGCCGCGTTGGGTCCAGTACGCCGTGAAGTCCGCGAACCGCGTCACCTCCAGGTCGACGACCCACTTCGTCGCCGAGACGAACCCGTACAGGCCCGGCACCACCAGCCGCGCCGGAAAACCGTGCTCGAGCGGCAGCGGCTCGCCGTTCATCGCCACCGCGAGCAGTGACTCACGCCCGTCGGTGAGCGCCTGCAACGACGTACCGCAGTTCCAGCCGTCGGCCGAGGTCGACAACACGGCGTCGGCGCCACGCGCGACTCCCGCCTCCGCGAGCAGGTCGGCGATGGGTACGCCGCTCCAGCGCGCATTCGAGATGAGCGGGCCACCGACCTCGTTGGAGACGCAGCACAGGGTGATCCACGCCTCGACCAGGCCCCGCGACACCAGTTCGTCGTACGTGAGCACCAGTTCGCGGTCCACCAGGCCGTGGATCCGCAGCCTCCACTCCTCCGGCAGCACGCGCGGCACCGCGAGGGCGGTGTCGATCCGGTAGAACTGCTCGTTCGGCGTGACCCAAGGGGCGATCCCCCGGGCAGGCGCGCTCACACCCGGTGGGGCGACCGGCTTGCGCAGCCGCAGCGACACCGCCCCACGGGCCGCCTCCACGGCCCGTCGGCCACCGGCCAGCGCCTGACCGACACCGGTCAGTGCGACCGCGCCGAGGCCGACCGCACCCGCCCGGAGCAGGAAGTCGCGGCGCTCGAGGGCGTCCGTCGACGGCGTGGGTCCGCCGGTGACCCTGGCCCAGCGGAGCAGGTACCCCAGCAGCCCCATCGACACCAGGGCCGCCGCGGCCGCGGGGAACGCCGCTGCCGGGGACGCGTCCGGAGCCGTCATCGCGGCCAGGATCCCGAGGGCACCCATCGCCGCCAGCACGACCATGCCGAGGGTCTGGCGGGCAAGCCCCAGGCGACCGGCGAGACCGCCGAGGAGCAGCGCGACCAGCACCGTCCCGACCACCAGCAGGGGCTTGTCGAGCTGCCCGACCGCGGCGATCGCGGCCTCGGCGACCCGGCCGGGGGTCAGCTCGATGACGCCCTCGCCGATGGCCAGGACCGGAGACGTGCTCAGGGCCAGCAGCCCGGTCACCACCTCGGCCGCGCCGAGCCCCGCGCCCGCGCTCACCGCTCCGGCCAGGAAGGCCCGCGTGTGCGCCGGAACGCTCATGTCACCATCCTTCCGCACGTCCCCAACCCCGCTCCTGCCCGATGCCGGTCAACGGGCGTAGACGAGCGCGGTCGCGATCGCGGCGATGCCCTCCCCGCGACCCGTGAGCCCGAGGCCGTCCGTGGTGGTCGCGCCGAGGCAGAACGGCGCGTCGGCGACCCGGCTGAGGACCTGCTGGGCCTCCTCTCGTCGTGGGCCGAGCCTGGGCCGGTTCCCGACGATCTGTACGGCGACGTTGCCGACACCGAACCCGGCACCGGCGACGCGACGTACCGTCTCGCCGAGCAGCGCCGCGCCACTGGCGCTTGCCCACTCCGGCGTGTCTGTGCCGTAGTTGCAGCCGAGGTCGCCGAGCCCGGCTGCCGACAACAGGGCGTCACACGCGGCGTGGCAGACGACGTCGGCGTCGGAGTGTCCGGCCAACCCGGAGGGCTCGTCCGGCCATTCGAGCCCCGCCAACCACAGGGTCCGTCCTGGCTGGAGCGGGTGTACGTCGACACCGACGCCGACTCGGGGTATCGCTGGGTCCACGCGGATGATCATGCCGCAGGCCGCCGGAGCCTCTGCAACGTGGAGGGGCTGGGAAGGTGGTCAGTGCCGGCGGGACTGCAGGAGGGCCTCGGCCACGACCAGGTCGAACGGGCGGGTCACCTTGAACGCCTCGTCCGATCCGGGCACCACCGCCACCGGCTCACCGATCGCCTCGACCAGGCCCGCATCGTCGGTCCCCGCCGTTGTCGCCGCGCGATGCGCGCGCAGGAGTACGTCGTACGCGAAGCCCTGCGGCGTCTGCACCACCCGCAGCGACGACCGGTCGACGGTCGCGCGTACGGTCCCCCCGTCGACCTGCTTGACGGTGTCGGCGACCGGCAGGGCCGGGACGACCGCGGGTGCCCCGTCGAGCACCGCGGCCACCACCCGCTGCACCACCTCGGCCGGCACGAAGGCTCGCGCCGCGTCGTGCACCACCACAACCTGCACGCCCGGATCGAGGGCGACGAGGGCGGCGGCCACCGATGCCTGGCGTGTCTCCCCACCCTCGACCACCTGCAGGTCGAGGCCATCGACGGCAGAGGTCAGCGTGCTGTAGACGGACTCCGTCGTTCCCGCGGGGACCGCGACGACGACGGTGTCGACGACGCCGGCGCTCCACAGGGCGCGCACGGCATGCACCAGGAGCGGCTCGCCGGCGACGTCGCGCAGCGCCTTCGGCGATCCGGGCCCCAGGCGGACTCCGCGGCCGGCCGCGGGCACGATGGCAGCGGTCTGCAACGGCGAAGCTACTTGTCTCGGGTCGACGCGACCCCCGGCGGTCCGCCGGGGGTCAGCATGGCGTCAGGAGGCGAGCACCTCGTCGAGGAGCGCCTCGGCCTTGTCCTCGTTGGTTTGCTCGCACAGCGCCAGCTCGGACACCAGGATCTGGCGGGCCTTGGCGAGCATCCTCTTCTCTCCGGCGGAGAGGCCACGGTCACGCTCCCGCCGCCACAGGTCACGCACGACCTCGGCGACCTTCAGCACATTGCCGGAGTGCAGCTTCTCCAGGTTGGCCTTGTACCGACGTGACCAGTTCGTGGGCTCCTCGGTGTGCTCTGCGCGCAACACGTCGAACACCCTGTCCAGGCCATCCTTGTCGACCACGTCACGCACACCGACGAGATCGAGGTTGCAGGCGGGTACCCGAACCACGAGGTCGTTCTGCGCGACGATACGAAGCACCAGGTAGGTCTTGTCCTCGCCCTTGATCTTGCGGGTCTCGATGTCCTCGATCACGGCGGCCCCATGATTGGGGTAGACCACCGTCTCGCCGACTGCAAAAGTCATCTGTCAAGTACCCCTTCCTAGGTCTCCAGAATAGCACGTCCCACATCGGGCCCCCGCGGCGTTTGCGCAGGTCAGAGCGCACATCGGGGCTTGACAAAACGCACCACTTCATGCCTTCGCCGATATGGGTACGTGATCGAGCACATCGTCGAGGTCATCCCGCGCACAGCATCGACGTACCTCATCGCTAGGCTGACCGCGGTCGTCAGGAGTACCCCCGGGCGGGCACTCAGGCCGGCATCACACATTCGAGAGGAACCTCCGCCGTGCAGTCGTCACACCGTCTTCGCCGCGGCATCGCGGCCGCCGTCGTAGCCGCTGCCCTGCCGGTGTCGGGATGCGCGTCCGGCTTCGACTCTCCCGTGCTGCAGGACTACAACGCCCCGGTCGGGGTCAACATGCGTGAAGGCGACGTCTACGCCCTCAACATGCTCGTGGTGCTGCCGGAGTCGGGTCGCGGCACGCTCGTCGGAGCGTTGCTGAACAAGGCACCGGCCGGTGACGCCCTCGTCGGCGCAAGCGTGGAGTCAGAGCCCGGCGAGGCACCGGTGCAGTCCTCCACGGTGCGTTCGCAGGTGCCACTCGCGCCCGAGCGGCTGGTCGAGCTCAGTGATCCGCCGACAGTCGCCGTCGAGGGGGAGGTGGAGGCGGGGCGCTTCGTCACGCTCACCCTCCAGTTCCAGCGCGCCGAGCAGATCCAGATCAAGGTCCCGGTGCTCCGTCCCGAGGGGGCGTACGCCGAGGTGCCGCTCCCCTAGACCCGGCGGTACGGCGTACCACACCCGTCACACCTCGAACTTGTACCCCAGGCCGCGCACCGTCACCAGGAACCGCGGGTGCGCCGGATCGGGCTCGATCTTCGCGCGCAGCCGCTTCACGTGTACGTCGAGGGTCTTCGTGTCGCCCACGTAGTCGGCGCCCCAGATGCGGTCGATCAGCTGTCCGCGCGTGAGCACCCGGCCGGTGTTCCGCAGGAACATCTCCAGCAGCTCGAACTCCTTCAGCGGAAGGCGCACCTCGCCACCGTCGACCGTCACCACATGCCGCTCCACGTCCATCCGGACACGACCCGACTCGAGCGTCGCGGCGGGTTCAGGCTCGACGTCATGCCCACGCCGCAGCACCGCGCGGATGCGCGCGACGAGCTCGCGTGGTGAGTACGGCTTGGTGATGTAGTCGTCGGCCCCGATCTCCAGACCCACGACCTTGTCGACCTCGGCGTCCTTCGCACTGACCATGATCACCGGAACGGTCGAGGCCTGGCGCAGCTGGCGGCACACCTCGGTCCCCGGGATCCCGGGCAGCATCAGGTCGAGGAGAACGATGTCTGCACCCGCCCGGTCGAACTCCGCGAGCGCGTCGTGTCCGTTCCCGGCGACCGAGACCTCGTAGCCCTCCTTGCGCAGCATGTAGGCGAGGGCGTCGCTGTAGCTCTCCTCGTCCTCGACGACGAGCACTCGGGTCACGAGGTGGCCTCCTCTGGGTGGTGCGTCTGCGGGTTGGTCGTCCCCGTCTGGCGGAGCGGTGTCTGCTCGACCATGCCGGGCAGCGAGAGGGTGAAGGACGAACCCTGTCCCTCCACGCTCCAGACACGGACCTCACCACCGTGGCTGGCGGCGACATGTTTGACGATGGAGAGTCCGAGACCGGTGCCGCCGGTCGATCGGGCGCGCGCAGGGTCGATGCGGTAGAAGCGCTCGAAGATGCGGTCGATCTCGTGCGCGGGGATACCGATCCCCTGGTCGGTGACCGTGATCTCCACGCCTCCGACCTCAACCGGTACGACGGACACCACGACGGTGCTGCGGTCGACGCCGTAAACGACGGCGTTCTCCACCAGGTTGCCGAGAGCCAACGAGATCTGGGCGGCGTTGCCGACGACGCTGACACCCTGGTCGCCGCGCTGGACGACATCGATGCCCTTGTCCTGGGCGTCGACCCTTGACCGGTCGATCGCCTGCTCGACGACCTCGTCGAGGTCGACCGACGAGGCCGACGTGATCGGATCGTCGCCCTGCAACCTGCTCAGCTCGATGATCTGCTGCACCAGCCGGGTGAGCCGCTCGGCCTCGGTCTGCATCCGACCGCTGAACCGCGCCACCGCCTCGGGGTCGTCGGCGGCCTCACCCACCGCCTCCGACAGCAGGGTGAGTGCGCCGATGGGTGTCTTGAGCTCGTGGCTGACGTTGGCGACGAAGTCACGCCGGATGGCCTCGACCCTGCGCTCACGTGTCTGGTCCTCGAGCAGCGCGAGGACCAGCCGACTGCCGAGTGGCGCGACCCGCGCGCCCACGTGCACCGACTGTGCACCGCGACCCCGGTCCAGCACCAGGTCGCCCTCCCGGATCTCCCCGTCCCGGCGCACGTGGTGCACCAGCTCCACCAGCTCCTCCACCGCGATGCGGTCACCGCGCACCAGGCCGAGGGCATGGGCCGGCGCGCTGGCCTTGAGCACGTGATCGTCACTGTCGATGACCAGGGCCGAGGAGCGCAGCACTGACAGCACCGTGCTCACACCTCGCGGAACCACCGGTTCGGGTTGCTCGGGCAGCTCGTGCTGGGCGCGTTCGCTGACACGGAATGCGAGCACGGCGGCAGCACCGAGCATGACGCCGATGATGCCGACCAAGGCGAAGGCCAGAGTCTCGCTCACACTGCGATCGTACGCAGTCGGCCGGCTCGGTCTCCCACCCGGCACCGGCGTCTGACCTGGGGTTTTGGGCACTGTTCACCCCACGTTCACTGAACTTCGTCGGCCGGTCACCTCGCTGGCATACGGTGCGAGCATGCGAGATCTGTACTACGACCAGCTCGGTGCCATCGTGGGTGAGCTGGTCGCCATGACCCGCACCGTCCGGGAGGCGTCCGACAACGCGACCGAGGCGCTGCTCTCAGCCGACGCCAGGCTGGCCGAGCAGGTCATCGCCGAGGACGCCAGGATCGACCGGGGCCGCGAGCAGGTCGAGGAGCGCAGCTTCGAGCTGCTCGCCCGCCAGCAGCCGGTCGCCGGCGACCTTCGGATGCTGGTGGCGGCACTTCGGATGGTGGGTGACCTCGAGCGCATGGGCGACCTCGCGGTGCACATCGCGAAGGTGGCGCGGCTCCGGTTCCCCGAGAAGGCGGTGCCACCGGTCCTGGAGGACACGATCCGGGCGATGGCCGGGGTCGCCGACGAGATGGTGGAGGCCGCGGCCGTCGTGATCGAGAGCCGCGACGTCGAGGCTGCACACGCGCTCGAGGCCCAGGACGAGGAGATGGACCGTCTTCGGCGATCACTCTTCGAGGTGCTGCTCAGCGACGACTGGACCGGTGGGGTGGAGCCGGCCATCGACATCGCGCTGCTCGGCCGCTACTACGAGCGGATCGCCGACCACGCGGTCTCGATGGCCCGCCGGGTGGTGTACCTGGTGACCGGCGAGAACCCGGTGCATGTCTCCTGACCCTCGCGGCGCTGATGGCACTCGATAGAGTCGCCGCATGACCTCATCGCCGTACACGCTGGTCCTGCTCCGCCACGGTGAGAGCGACTGGAACGCCAAGAACCTGTTCACCGGCTGGGTCGACGTGGCGCTCACCGCGAAGGGCCGCGCCGAGGCCGCGCGCGGTGGCGAGCTGATGGCCGAGCGCGGGCTGCTGCCCGACGTACTGCACACCTCGGTGCTGCGACGTGCGATCGAGACCGCACAGGTCTCACTCGACGGCCTCGACCGGCTGTGGATCCCGGTTCGGCGCTCGTGGCGCCTCAACGAGCGGCACTACGGCGCACTGCAGGGCAAGGACAAGAAGCAGACACTGGAGACGTACGGCGAGGAGCAGTTCATGCTGTGGCGCCGCTCCTACGGCACGCCGCCACCGGAGATCGAGGACGACGACGAGTTCAGCCAGGTGGGCGACCCGCAGTACGCCGGCCTCCCGAACGAGCTCCAGCCACGCACCGAGTGCCTCGCCGACGTGGTGGCGCGGATGCTGCCGTACTGGTATGACTCGATCGTCCCCGACCTGCGTGACGGTCACACCGTGCTCGTGGCCGCCCACGGCAACTCGATGCGCGCGCTCGTCAAGCACCTCGACGCGATGGACGAGGACGCCGTGGTCGAGCTGAACATCCCCACCGGCATCCCGTTGCTGTACGAGCTGGACGAGGACATGCGCCCCCTCACCACCGGCGGCGAGTACCTCGATCCGGAAGCGGCGAAGGAAGCCATCGCCGCCGTCGCCGCGCAGGGCCGCTAGGCCGTACCGACCTCAGGTCTGATGGAGTTCCTGCTCTTCTGGCCGCCCGTCAGGTGCAAGAACGTCATCAACTGTCCTGGTCGTGGGGCTCCAGCCAGCCTCGGAAGGCATCGAGGTTGTGGGTGGGCTCACCTCGGGAGCTGCGCCACTCCCACTCCTTGCGAATCGAGGTGGCGAAGCCGAGCTCCAGGATGGTGTTGAACGACTCGTCCGCATAGGTCAGCACCGAGCCGAGCAGACGGTCGACCTCGTCGACGTCGACGGCGTGCAGGGGCATCCGACCATCGAGGTAGATGTCGCCGTTGTGGTCGACGGCGAACGACACGACATACGTCCGCAGGTTGCGTTCGAGCAGCCAGCGGTAGACCTCCTCGTGGTTCTCGTCCGGCCTGCGGGCGACGAACGCGTGCACCGCGAGCGCGTGGTCACCCACCTCGAGCCGGCACGGCGTCTGCAGCTTGCGCGTGCCGGGCAGGGTGACCGAGAAGAACTCGCCGTTGGGCTCCTCCCACTCCAGGTCCGTTGCCGACAGGGCATCGCGTACGGCCTGTGCTGCGGCAGCGCGAGACTGCTCGACCTGTGTCCGGGCCATGTCAGGTGCCGACCGCCATCGGCAGCCCGTGCCGGCTGCGCACCGCCTGCTCGTAGACACGCAGGGTCTCGTCCGCCGTACGCTGCCATCCGAATCCTCGCGCGTGCCGCACCGCCGCCGCCGACATCCGGGCCCGGCGGGCCGGGTCGGTAACGATCAGCTCGAAGGCGCGCGCGTAGTCGTCCGGGTCGTGTCCACTCATCAGCAGGCCGGTCACCGCGTCGTCGACGACGGTGGTGAGACCCCCGACGGCCGCGGCCACCACGGGGGTGCCGCAGGCCTGCGCCTCAGCGGCGACCAGGCCGAAGGACTCGTTGTACGACGGCACACACACCAGCGTCGCAGCGGCGTACCACCGTGCCAGCTCGGGCTGAGTCACCGGCGGCACGAAACGGACCACGTCGTCCACACCGAGTGCACGGGCGAGCTCGACCAGGGCCGTGGGCTCGTCGAGACCGCTGCCGGACGGACCGCCGACGACGGGTACGACGAGGTCGCGCCGCAGTCGTGGGTCACGATCGAGGAGCGCGGCAACCGCATGCAGCAGTACGTCGGGGGCCTTAAGCGGCTGGATGCGACCCGCGAAGAGCAGCGCGGTCGCATCCACCGGCAGGCCGAGACTGCGACGGGCATCCGCCTGCCCGGTCGGCCGGAAGACCTCGAGGTCCACCCCCGGATGGATGACGCTCACCCGGGCAGGGTCCGCGGTGTACATCTGCCGCAGCTCGGCGGCCTCCTCGGCGGTGTTGGCGATCAGGTGGTCGGCCGCCTGCACGACCTGCTCCTCGCCGACCACCCGCCCGAACGGCTCCGGCTTGTCCCCCGTCGCCAGGGCGGCGTTCTTCACCTTCGCCATGGTGTGCATCGAGTGCACCAGCGGGATGCCCCAACGGTCCGACGCCAGGGCACCCACCTGACCGGACAGCCAGTAGTGCGAGTGGATGAGGTCGTACCACCCGAGGTCGTGCTGGGCCTCGATCCGGAGCAGGTCGCGTGCGAATGTGCACAGCTGACCCGGCAGCTCCTCCTTGGACAGCCCCTCGTAGGGCCCCGCGGCGACATGACGCACGGTGACACCCGGCCCGACCTCGACGAGGTCGGGCAGGTCGCTCGAGGTCGCCCGGGTGAACACCTCGATGGCGACGCCGAGGTCTGCGAGCCGCTTGGCCAGCTCGATGATGTACACGTTCATCCCGCCGGCGTCCCCGGTGCCGGGCTGGTCCAGCGGCGACGTGTGAACGCTCAGCATGGCGACACGCTTCATCGGCTGCGGCCACCTCCTCGCACACTTGCAACAGGTCAGGATCCTTCCCCATTCCCCGAGGTCACGAACCTCGGGGTCATTTGCGAAGATCCCGGGGTGGCAGAGAACACGCGTCGTCGGGCGGTGGTGACCGGTGCGAGCAGTGGGATCGGTGCGGCGACGGCACGAGCCCTCGCCGCTGCGGGCTTCGAGGTGGTGTGCGCCGCCCGCCGCCGGGAGCGGGTCGAGGAGCTCGCCGTGGAGGTGGACGGGATCGCGGTGGCGTGCGACGTCACCGACTCCGAGTCCGTCTCGGTCCTGGCACAGCAGGCCGGTGCGACGGTCGACGTACTCGTCAACAACGCTGGAGCGGCCTTCGGCATGGAGACGGTCTCAGAGGCCGACGTGGACGCGTGGCGGCGGATGTACGAGCTCAACGTGCTCGGCACCCTGCGAGTGACCAAGGCACTCCTCCCGGCCCTGGTCGCCAGCGGCGAC
>JBOHDD010000260.1:0-6399 GCA_050699155.1 Nocardioidaceae bacterium | reverse complement strand
CGCAGTGCCCGGCGCGCGGGGACGGACAGACCCCCGGTCGTCGGGGCGAGGATCGCCGTCACCAGAGCACCGATGAGCGCGACGACGGACAGGTCGAACACCAGCCTTGTCACCGGCAGCCCCCACCCGGTCAGCGGACCGGGGTCAGGCAGTCCCGGCGCGACCTCCCCGGGCGCGCCACCGCCACCAACCAGGGCGGTGAACAGCACGAGGACGGCGACGGCCGGGGCAACCACCAACCCCCAGCGACGAGCCGCGTGACCCTCGCCCGCTTCGGCGACGGGCTCACCCGGGTCGTCCACCCCGCGACCCGCCAGGCGAGTCGCCCTCGTCCCACTCATGGCGCCAGCCTAGTCGCGCGGGGCTCCCGGCGACGGCGTCGAGCCGCCGACTCCCGCTCGGTGTGCGCCGACGCGGGCATGGCCGTCCCCAGCAGGGTCCCCAGCCCGATGAGCACCGCCACCAGCAGGGTGCCTGTCCGGGGTGGCGCCACCGGCCGGGTCGCGATCCGCGCCGGCCGAGCCATGTCATCCAGCCTGCTGTCTTCCCGCCACCCGGGTGCGAAAACCGGACTCTCTTTACCCTCCGTCGGTCACGCGTGGGAGGCGTGCTCATGGTGCTCGTGGCCCCGCGGCTCGAGCTGGAAGGTCGAGTGGAGTACGTCGAAGTCCGAGGCGAGGCAGTGCTGCAGTGAGTCCAGCACGTGTGGCGCATGACCGTCGTGGAAGCAGCCGTTCTCGATCACCACATGCGCGCTGAGCACCGGCAGACCGGAGGTGACCGTGGAGGCGTGCAGGTCGTGTACGTCGAGCACTCTGGGCACCGCGAGGATGTGCCGGCGCACCTCGGCCAGGTCGACGTCACGTGGCGTGCTCTCCAGCAGCACCCGCACCGCCTCCCGCAGCAGCCGCACCGCGCGCGGCAGGATGAACAGGGCGATCGCGGCGGCCACCACCGTGTCGGCCGCCGCGAAGGACGTGTAGCGCACCAGCACCGCGGCCACCAGCACACCGATGCTGGCCACTGCATCGCTGAGCAGCTCGAGAAACGCGCCGCGCATGTTCATGCTCTCGCGCTGTGCCGAGGCCAGCAGGCCGACGCCCACGAGGTTTCCGACCAGGCCGACGACCGCGAAGACCAGCATCGTCCCGGTGGCCACCTCGGGCGGGTCGCTGAACCGCTGCGCCGCCTCCACCAGGACCCACACCCCGACCCCGATCAGGAGCAGCGCATTGAGCCCGGCCGCGAGCACCTCGGCCCGCGCCAGGCCCCAGGTGCGGGTCAGGGTCGGAGGACGCTGGGCAAGTCCGATCGCGGCCAGCGCCATCGCCAGACCGGCGACGTCGGTCAGCATGTGCCCCGCGTCCGCGAGCAGCGCGAGGGAGCCGGACATGAGACCCCCGACGAACTGCGCGGCCAGGATCACGACCGAGATCGCCAGCACGAGGGCGAGCCGACGCCGGTGCCGGCCGGCGGTGGTGCGGATGTGGTTCGTAGCGTGGCTCGCGTGTGCAGCGCTCATCCGGCGTCGCCTGCTCCGGTGTCCGGGCACAGAGTCACCGCGTCCCCGGTGGCGGCCAGCAGACGTTCGGCGGCGCCGAGCACATCGAGCACGGCATCGGGGTGGGTGAGGGAGAACACCGAGGCTCGCCCCTCGGGACGTGAGGCCACCAGGCCGCAGTCGCGCAGACAGGCCAGGTGCTTGGAGACCGTCGACTGGGCCAGGCCCAGGTGTGCCGTCAGGTCGACGACGCGATGCTCACCGAGCGCGAGATGGCGCAGGATGGCCAGCCGCGACGCGTCACCGAACCCGTGGAACAGGCACGCGGCAGCCGAGACCGCCGCCTGCTCGTCGAGGATCCCGGCATCGCCGTCGGACAGATTCATCGTCATACAGCGATGATATTGTCACGGACGCGGCCCGGTCAAACCGCCTCTGTTCAACCGCGCCGTTGAGGTCCATCCTCTCGGGAGAGAGCGCAGGTCCGCCGATCGGGCGGACCTCGGCTCTCACCGCTGAGGAGATGGTGCAGATGGCGCACACGGTTGCCTACCCCGTCCGGGTCGACGGTCACCTCGACCCCGGCCTGAGCAGATGGCTGTGGTTGGTCAAGTGGCTGCTCGCCATCCCGCACTACATCGTGCTGCTGTTCCTCTGGGTCGCGTTCTTCGCGGTGAGTGTGGTGGCCTTCTTCGCGATCCTGTTCACCGGCCGGTACCCGCATGCGATGTTCGACTTCAACGTCGGTGTCCTGCGGTGGACGTGGCGCGTCTCCTACTACGCGTACGGCGCACTGGGCACCGACCGCTACCCGCCGTTCAGCCTGGCCGACGTACCCGACTATCCGGCCACCCTCGACGTGACCTACCCGGACCACCTCTCCCGCGGGCTGGTTTTGGTCAAGTGGTGGCTGCTGGCGATACCGCACTACCTCGTGGTGGGGTTCTTCGTCAGTGGCGGGACGTACGTCGCCTGGCGCGCGGAGGGTGCCGGGGCGGGTGCCGAGACGATGCCGGCAGGGCTCGGCCTGATCGGCCTCCTGGTCCTGATCGCGGCGATCGTGCTGCTCTTCACCGGTCGCTACCCGGGCGGGGTGTTCGACTTCGTGCTCGGGATGAACAGGTGGGCGCTTCGCGTCGCAGCCTACGCGGCGTTGATGACCGACGCCTACCCGCCGTTCCGCTTCGACGGTGGAGGCGACGACCCCGCCTCCGTGGCGATGCCGCAGTCCTGACTCAGGCCAGGCTCATCGCCGAGCCAGCCACACGGCGGCGTCCACCGGCAGCACGCCCGGGTCCGCTCCCGGGTCCGACGCCAGCAGAACCTGGCCGTGCGGCAGGCGCACCTCGCTCGGCCCGGCGTTGACCCAGCACTCGACCGGGCCCCGCCGGAACGCCAGTGTGCCCTCGGGAGACTGGACCCAGGTCAACTGCGTGAGCGCCTCGAGGTGCTCGCGGCGCAGCGCAAGCGCCTCGCGGTACAACGTGAGCATCGACCCGGGCACGCCGTACTGCTTGTCTGCTGCCAGGTCGGCCCAGGTCGGCGGTTGAGGTAGCCATGGTTCGGCGGCGGCGTCGTCGGGACTGAAGCCGAACGGCGGCCGCCCATCGGACCACGGCAGCGGCACCCGGCATCCGTCCCGCCCGGGGTCGGTGAACCCGGACTGCACCCACTTCGGGTCCTGCCTGCGCTCGGAGGGGATGTCCTCGACCTCCTCGAGCCCGAGCTCCTCACCCTGGTAGAGGTAGGCGCTCCCCGGCAATGCGAGGGCCAGCATCACCGCCGCCCGCGCGCGCCTGCGCCCGAGCTCGGTGTCGACCGGCTCCAGCGCCCAACGGGCACGCTCCTGGTCGGGCTCGATCCTGTCCGCCGGCTGCGAGCGGCCGTACCGCGACACATGCCGGGTGACGTCGTGGTTGGAGAGCACCCAGGTGCTCGGGGCACCGACCGTGGTCGAGGACGCGATCGAGTCGTCGATGACCTCACGCAGCACGTCGGCCCGCCAGGGCGCGCGCAGCAGGTCGAACTGGAAGGCGGTGTGCAGCTCGTCCTCGCGCAGGTACCTTGCCAGTCGCTCGTTGGTCGGCACCCAGGCCTCGGCGACGAAGATCCGCGCGGGGTCGTACGAGTCGGCGACCTTGCGCCAGCCCCGGTAGATCTCGTGTACGTCGTCCTGGTCCCACGCCGGATGCGACGACGTGTGGTTGGAACCCGCCGGCCCACCGTCGGGCAGCCCTGGTGTCTTGGCCAGACCGTGCGCGACGTCGATGCGGAACCCGTCGACGCCCCGGTCGAACCAGAACCGCAGGATGTCCTCGAACTCGTCGCGCACCTGCTGGTTGCTCCAGTCCAGGTCAGGCTGGCCTGGTGCGAAGAGGTGCAGGTACCAGTCGCCCGGCGTACCGTCCGGGTTCTCGGTGCGCGTCCATGCGGGGCCGCCGAAGTTGCTCTCCCAGTTGTTGGGAGGCTGGGCCCCGTCCGCACCCCTGCCGGGACGGAAGAGGTAGCGCGCGCGAGCGCCCGGCTCCTCCTGCAGTGCCGCCTGGAACCAGCGATGCTCGGACGACGTGTGGTTGGGGACGATGTCGAGGATGACCTTCAGCCCGCAGGCGTGCGCCTCCTCGATGAACGCCTCGCCCTCGCCCAGGCTGCCGAACGCGGGCTCGATGTCGCGGTAGTCGGCGACGTCGTACCCGCCGTCCTCCATCGGCGACGGGTACCACGGGTTGATCCACAGCGCGTCGACGCCGAGGTCGGCCAGGTGGCCCAGCCGGCCGCGGAGGCCCGCGAGGTCGCCCAGGCCGTCACCGTCGCCGTCGGCGAAGCTGCGGATGTAGACCTGGTAGATCACCGCGGTCTTCCACCACGCCTCGTCGGCGGCGGTGCGACCGGATGTCTGAGCGGGGCTGGGCAGCGACACTACGTCTCCTCACGACCTTGAGCTGGCACGCAAACGTTTGCGTCCCAGCCTCCCCAGGACGACCGACGCGTGTCAAACCCGTCGCCTCGCGTATCGAGAACGTTTGCTTCTCGTTCGCTACGCTGAGCCGGTGGCGACGCACCGACAGGTGAACATGGCGGACGTGGCGCGCGCGGCCGGCGTCTCGATCGCGACCGTCTCGCGGGCCCTGCGGGACGCACCGGGAGTCTCGGAGCCGACCCGGCTGCGCATCAAGCGGCTCGCGGAGGACCTGGCGTACGTCGTCTCACCCGAGGCCTCACGACTGGCACGTGGGTCGACGGGGCGGGTCGGCGTGGTCGTACCCGCCCTCAACCGCTGGTTCTACTCCAACATGCTGGCAGGCATCGAGGCCGAGCTGCGCGACGCGGAGATGGACATGCTCGTCTACCACGTCGAGGGCGCCGCGGACCGCAGCCGGTTCTTCGAACGGCTGCCCGCGCGCCGCAAGGTCGACGCGGTGGTCATCGTGGCGCTGCCGCTCACCGAGCAGGAGATGCGCCGCCTCGACCTGATGGGCGTCTCCGTCGTGGTCGCCGGCGGCAGTGAGGGTCACTACCCGCACGTGCGGATCGACGATGCGGAGGCGGCCCGCCAGGCCGTCGAGCACCTGGTGCGGATCGGCCACCGGAGAATCGGCATGATCAGGACCGCGGATCCGGAGGGCAGCATCTGGCCGGTCGACGAGGCCCGGTCGCAGGGCTACCTGTCGACTCTGCGCGAGTGCGGGATCGACTTCGACGACGAGCTGATGGTGGTCGTGCCGTGGGGTATCGACGGTGGCGCCCGAGCGATGGACCGGCTGCTCAGCATGCGCCACCCACCCAGCGCGGTCCTCGCCCACTCCGACGAGGTCGCGGTCGGCGCGCTGCGTTCCCTTCGGCGGGCAGGCATCCGGGTACCCGAGGGCATGTCGGTCGTCAGCATCGACGACCACCCGATGGCGGAGCTGACCGACCTGACCACGGTGCACCAGCCGGTCGTCGAACAGGGCGCCGCGGCCGGCAGGCTGGTGCTCGACCTGCTGCACGGGGTCCAGCCCGCCGAGGAGCAGGTGGTCCTGCCGACACACCTCGTGATCAGGAGCTCGACGGCTACCGCTGCTGGGTCCTGATGTCGTCCGGCCACTCGAGCTCAACACCGAGATCCGCCAGCGACTGTTGGAACTCCTCCAGCAGTCTCGGCGTTGCCCGAACGGCCGACGGCACCACCCGGCGCTCGAGGCAGTACGCCGCCAGGGCGCCCGCCGCCTCACCGACATTCCACTCCACCGGGTGCAGGCGGTAGCACCCGTTGGTGATGTGCGTGGCCCCGAGGCTCTTGCCGGCCGCGACCAGGTTCTGCACGCGCTGCGGCAGCAGCGCACCGAGGGGGATCTGGAACGGGAAGGTGGCGATGTCGAGGTAGCCGCGACCGGCAGTGCTGGGGTGCAGGTCGATCCGGTAGCTGCCGACGCCCACGGTGTCGTCGAAGACCGCCGCAGCACTGGCACCGGGTCGTGCCTGTACGCCGACATGCTGCTCGAGCACCGTCGTCTGGGCCCGGATGCGCCTGCTCTCACGGATGTACGGCGTGCGTGCGAGACCGTCGTCGGTGCCGAGCACATCACCATTCGGACGCAGCTCCGGATACCCCGTCCCGCCATCCGGTCTCGGGGCGTCCACCTGCAGCCAGTGCACGAAGCACCAGGTGAGCTCCCTGGCACCGGCCAGCGCGCTCTTCCGCTCGGCGCTGTCGACACCCGTGACAGGGGCGAGCCAGTAGTCGACCTGCGGCAAGTTGACGAGAGTGACATCGGTGGTCGGCGACGAGTGGTGCCCGCCGTACCGGATCCGCCGGAAGGTCCAGAGGTCCTTCTCACCCTCGCCGAACAACGGCCGACGTAGCGGCTTCCCTGTCTCCGGCTGCTCGGTCACCCAGCCCAGCTGCGGTCCGGGCC
>JBOHDD010000259.1:0-8631 GCA_050699155.1 Nocardioidaceae bacterium | reverse complement strand
GGCCGCGGTGTCCCACAGCCGGGAGACCCCGATGCCGGCCATCGCCGGGTAGCCCCGTCCGACCAGCCGCCGCCACACCTCCCCGATCTCGCTGGCATGGGCGCGGTAGTCGTCCATGTCGACGATGTAGATCGTGAGGCTGGTCAGGTCCTCCGGCGCACCACCGGCGGCGCGAAGGGCGACCAGCAGGTTGGTGAGGGCGACCTCGAACTGCTCGACGACGGTGGCCCCGACGACCGCGCCGGAGGCGTCCAGTGCGGTCTGGCCGGCGAGGAAGACGACCCGTCCGGAGGCGACGGTGGCATGAGAGAACCCCTTGGGTGCGGCCAGGTCACCCGGGTTGACGCGCTCGACGTTCACGACTGGACCGCCCCTCCGTCGACGTTGATCCCCTGCCCGGTCACACCGGGGCTACGCACACAGAACCACACGGTGTCGGCGACCTCCTCGGGGGTGACGAGGCGGCCGGTGGGCTGCTTGCGTTCGAGGATCGCGCGCGCCTCGCTCGGGCTGCGGCCGGTCCTCGCGGCGATGCCGGCCACGGTGTCGTCGGTCATCGGTGTGTCGACGTAGCCGGGGCACACCGCGTTGACCGTCACGCCGGTGGTGGCCAGCTCTGCGGCCTCTGACCGGACCAGGCCGAGCACGCCGTGCTTGCTGGCGGTATACGCGGCGATGTACGGCTCGCCGACCTTGGCCGCGACGGAGGCCACCACCACGATGCAGCCGCGACCTCGGTCGACCATCGCCGGGACGGCCCGGCGGATGCACCGGAAGGGCGCCGTCAGGTTGAGGTCGAGCATCTGCTGCCACTGGTCGTCGGTGGTCTTGTGCACCCGCGCGGAGACGCCGGAGCCCGCGTTGGCGACGAGCACCCCCACCGGCCCCCACGTCTGCTCGACGTGCCCGAAGAGCGCCTCGACGGCCTCGGGGTCGGTGACGTCGGCCGGCACGACAAGGGTGTCACCGGCACACCCCTGCGCGGTCTGGGCGAGCTCGTCCATGTGGCGGGCGGAGAGCGCGACCCCGAGACCCTCGGAGCTGAGCCGCTGCGCGACGGCGCGGCCGATACCGCGTCCGGCACCCGTGACCAGCGCGACCCGTCCACGACGGCTCGTGTCATCCCCGGCGGCCACGCACGGACCTTGCCATGCCTTGTTTACGACCGTCAAGATGGCGACATATATCGGCAACGACGTACGGAGGAGCCGAGTGATCAAGCCCGAGGACTTCACCGACGTGGGCTACGTCGTGGAGGAGGACGCGTTCGCGGTCGTCACGATCAACCGCCCGGAGAGGATGAACGCCTTCCGTGGGCGCACCGTCGACGAGCTGCTGTACGCCTTCAAGCACGCCTGGGCCGACCAGCGGGTGGCCGCCGTCGTGCTGACGGGGGCCGGCGGCAAGGCCTTCTGCGCCGGCGGCGACGTGAAGGAGCGGGCCGAGACCGGGTCGTACGGCGATACCGAGTGGGGCATGTTCGAGGTCGAACGCCTGCACCGGATGATCCGCGACGTGCCCAAGCCCGTCGTCGCCGCCGTCAACGGAGTCGCCGTCGGCGGCGGTCATGTGCTGCATGTCCTGTGTGACCTGTCCATCGCCGCCGAGCACGCGAGGTTCGGGCAGGCCGGCCCGAGGGTCGGCTCCTTCGACGCCGGCTTCGGCTCGAACTACCTCGCCCGCGTGGTGGGTGAGAAGCGGGCCAGACAGATCTGGTTCCTGCTCGACCTGTACGACGCCGAGACCGCCGAGCGATGGGGCCTCGTCAACGACGTGGTCCCCGCGGACGAGCTGATGGACAAGGCACGCGAGTACGCCCGGAAGATCGCGTCCTACTCGCCGACAGCGCTGAGGTTCCTCAAGCACTCGTTCAACGCCGACACCGACCACATCGCCGGCATCTCCAACGTCGCCTTCGACGGGCTCGACCTGTTCGTGCACACGGAGGAGGGCGTGGAGGGCGCTCGCGCGTTCGCGGAGAAGAGGCAGCCGGACTTCTCGCCGTACCGCTGAGGCGGGCGGAGGCGGCGCTCAGCGGGCGCGACGGCGCAGGCGCTCGACGTCGAGCAGCACCACCGAGCGCGGCTCCAGCCGCAGCCAGCCGCGCTGGGCGAAGTCGGCCAGTGCCTTGTTGACGGTCTCGCGGGAGGCACCGACGAGCTGGGCCAGCTCCTCCTGGGTCAGGTCGTGGTGCACGTGCACGCCGTCGTCCGCGGTCCGGCCGAACCGTGCGGACAGGTCCAGCAGCGCCTTGGCAACCCGGCCGGGTACGTCGGAGAACACCAGGTCCGCGACCACGTCGTTGGCCTTGCGCAGGCGGGCGGCCAGCTGCGACAGCAGGCCACGGGCGACGTCGGGCCGCCCGCCGAGCCACCGGACCAGCTCGTCGTGGCCGAGCGCCAGCATCGTCACGTCGGTCACCGCCGTCACGGTCGCCGACCGGGGGCCGGGGTCGAACAGCGAGAGCTCGCCGAAGATCTGACCGGGGCCGAGGATCGCCAGGAGGTTCTCGCGTCCGTCGCTGGAGGTGCGGCCGAGCTTGACCTTGCCGTCGGTGACGACGAACAGGCGGTCACCGGAGTCGCCTTCGCGGAACAGCACCTCGCCTCGCCGGACCCTCGTCTCGCTCATCGACGAGCGCAGCGCGGATGCGGCCTCGTCGTCGAGAGCGCTGAACAGCGGTGCCTGACGGAGTACGTCGTTGTCCACCGATCCTCCTCCACCCATCCGGTGTCTCGCGTCACAGTCTGACGCATGACGCCTCCACCCTGCCACGTAGGCTGTCAAGCATGTCGACGCCCCTGTCCGCCGAGAGCAGCCTGGCGCTCACCCGGCGTGCCCGGCGGATGAACCGAATGCTGGGCGAGCTGTACCCCGACGCGCACTGCGAGCTCGACTTCGAGTCGCCCCTGCAGCTGTTGGTGGCCACGGTGCTGTCGGCCCAGACCACCGACAAGCGGGTGAACATGGTCACCCCCACGCTGTTCGCGAAGTACCCCACCGCGGCCGACCTCGCCGGCGCCGAACGCGGTGAGCTCGAGGCCCTGATCCAGCCCACGGGCTTCTTCCGCGCCAAGACCGACACCCTGCTCAAGCTCACGCAGGCCCTCTGCGACGACTTCGGCGGCGAGGTGCCGCCGCGGCTGAAGGACCTCGTGACACTGCCCGGCGTCGGGCGCAAGACCGCGAACGTCGTGCTCGGCAACGCCTTCGGGATACCCGGCATCACCGTCGACACGCACTTCGGCCGGTTGGTGCGTCGCTTCGGCTGGACCGAGGAGACCGACCCGGTGAAGGTCGAGCACGCGGTCGGTGGGCTGTTCCCCCGCCGTGACTGGACCGACCTGAGCCAGCGCCTGATCTGGCACGGTCGTCGACGCTGCCACGCCCGCAACCCCGCCTGCGGAGCCTGCCCGCTGGCCCGGCTGTGCCCCTCCTTCGGCGAGGGACCCACGGACCGCGAGACGGCCGAGAAGCTGGTGAAGACGGAGGGGCGTGCGTGAAGCGGTCCGCTGTCACCGCCGCCATCGTGCTCCTCGTCGGCAGCGGCTGCTCCACCGACCCTGGCCCGCCGGAGGACACCATGGGCAGCAGCGCGCTGCCCGCATCGCGCGTCGAGGTCGACACCCCTGGGCTACGGCGGCTGAAGGAGAGGTCCGAGGTCGAGCCCTGCCCGCCTTCCGACGCCGGCACGGAACCGGCGAGCGACGGGCTGGCCCCCGTGACCCTGCCCTGCCTCGGTGGCGGGCGCAGCGTGCACATGGCGGGACTTCGGGGAAGGCCGATGGTGGTCAACCTGTGGGCCTCCTGGTGCACGCCGTGCCGCGACGAGCTGCCCGTGCTGCAGGAGTTCCACGAGCGCGCCGGTGACGAGGTGCTGATGCTCGGCGTCGACTTCGAGGACACGCGCCCCGGCGCCGCCCTCGAGCTGCTTCGGGAGTCGGGCGTGACCTACCCGCAGGTGGCCGACTTCGACAAGGCTCTCGACCGGACCCTCGGGCGGCACCCGATGCCGACGACCGTGCTGGTCGCACCCGACGGTGAGGTGGTCGCCACCCTGCCGGTGCAGATCACCTCCGCCGACCAGCTCGCCGGCTACGTCGAGCGGTCCCTCGGGGTCGAGGTCTGATGGCGATGTCAGACCGGCCGAGCCCGGACCGGATCCGGCCGGCATGGACCGAGCCCCTGGTGCGTGCCTCCCAGCAGATCGACCCACGACAGCTGTCCACCTTCCTGCCGCCGACGGACGGTTCGGCGCGGCACGCCGCCGTCCTGATGCTGTTTGGCGAGGGACCCGACGGGCCGGACCTGCTGTTGACCGAGCGCTCCCACGACATGCGCACTCACGCCGCCCAGGTCTCCTTCCCGGGCGGCGCCTCGGACAGCGACGACGAGGGTCCTGAGCACACCGCTCTCCGTGAGGCCGAGGAGGAGACCGGCCTCGACCCCGACGGCGTCGACGTGATCGGCCGGCTGCCCGACCTGTACCTGCCGATGGGCAACTTCGCCGTCACACCGGTGCTCGCCTGGTGGCACACCCCGTCGGAGATCGCGGCGATCGACCCCGCGGAGGTGCACTCGGTGCACAGGGTCCCGGTCGCCGACCTGGTCGACCCCGCCAACCGGTTCACGGTCCGCCACCCCTCGGGTTTCGTCGGGCCGGCCTTCGTGCTCGATGATCTGTTCGTGTGGGGCTTCACCGGCGGAATCATCTCCCGGCTGTTCGCCTACCTCGGCTGGGAGAAGCCGTGGGATCCCCAGCGTTACACGGAGCTGCCTGAGCACATGGTCGAGAGGATCTGGCGCGCACCATGAACGTCCTCGACATCGTGCTGCTGCTGTTCGCCCTCGCCTACGCGCTGTCCGGCTACCGGCAGGGCTTCATCGTTGGCGCCTGCGCGACCGCCGGCCTGCTCGCCGGCGGCGGCATCGGTATCTGGGTCGCCCCGATGGTGCTCGAGGAGTACCCACCCTCGCTGATGGTCTCCCTGGCGGCGCTGTGCGGCGTACTCCTGTGCGCGACGATCGGGCAGGCGATCTCCGCGCACGTGGGCGGCTCGGTGCGCCGGCGGGTCACGTGGCACCCCGCGAAGGCGCTGGACGCGGCCGGCGGTGCCGCCCTGTCGGCGAGTGCCGCCCTCGTGGTGGCCTGGGCGCTCGGGGTGGCCGTGAGCGGCGCCGAGGTGCCGGCGATCAACCGTGAGGTGCAGAACTCCCGGGTGCTGTCGGTCGTCGACACCGTGCTGCCCGGGGACGCCGACCAGGTCCTCGATGCCCTGAACTCCGTGGTCGACAGGAGCATCTTCCCGCGGTACCTGGACCCGTTCGTCCCGGAGCGGATCGTCCCGGTCGACCCGCCCACCCGCAGGGTCCTGCGCGATCCTCAGGTACGCCGGACCGCACCGAGCGTGGTGAAGATCCTGGGCACGGCGCAAGCGTGCTCGCGCAGCTCCGAGGGCACCGGCTTCGTGTACGCACCGGGACGCGTGATGACCAATGCACACGTCGTGTCCGGCGTCGACGAACCCGAGGTGATCACCGACGCCGAGAGCCTCCCGGCGGAGGTGGTGCTCTACGACCCCGACCTCGACATCGCCGTGCTCGAGGTTCCCGGACTCGAAGCGCGACCGCTGCCGTTCCACCGCGGCGCCGACTCCGGTGACCCCGGCGCCGTGCTGGGCTATCCGGGCAACGGGCCCTTCCACGCCGAGCCCGCGCGGATCCGTTCCGAGCAGCGGTTGCGCAGCCCCGACATCTACGGTCAGGGCGTCGTCTACCGCGACGTCTACTCGCTGTACTCGAAGGTCCGGCCAGGCAACTCCGGCGGCCCGTTGGTGTCGCGGCGCGGACGCGTGACCGGGGTGATCTTCGCGGCGTCGGTCTCGGACCCGGAGACCGGGTACGCCCTGACCGCGACGCAGGTGGCCAGGGACGCCAGGGCCGGGCGCAAGGCGGTCGGCGAGGTCGACACCGGTCAGTGCAGCAGCTGAGCCACCGTGGTCAGTGCACCGCCAGCCAGCCGAGGAGCGCGGCGTTGAAGTCGTCGGGGCACTCCTCGTGGGGGAAGTGCCCGGCCGAGTCGATGACCGTTGTCCGCCGCGGGCCGGTGACCAGTGACTGGGGCACGCGGGCGGCGCTCTGGCGTACGACGGTGTCCTGGCCACCCAGGATCTGGAGCACCGGCGCGGTCACCGGAGAGCGCATCTCCGCGGCGAACCGGCGGCCGTCGGTCCGCAACCGCGACCTGAGCACCCAGCGGTGGTACTCCAACGCGCAGTGCGGCGAAGGCCACAGCGACATCGCGGCCCGGTAGCGCTGCGCGGCCTCCTGGTCCGGGAACGAGCCACCCGATGCCGACCAGGTCCGCAGCAGAGTCTCGACGTACCGGCCGTTGTGCGCACGGATACGGCGTTCGGGCAGCCACGGCGTCTGCATGCTGACCAGGTGGCCGCTCAGCCGGGGACTGCGCAGCAGCCTGTTCAGGCGCAGCGGGTGTGGCGCTGCGACGGCCACCAGCCCGCGCACCTGGGCCGGGTGCATCGCGGCAACCGCCCAGGCGACGTAGCCACCCCAGCTCTGACCGACCAGCACGGCGTCCCTGGCCCCGAGTGAGCGGATGACCCCGACGACGTCGCCGGCGAGGGTTGTGGGGTCGTAGCCGTTCGGGGTCTTGTCGCTGCTGCCGTACCCCCGCAGGTCCATCGCGACCGCGCGGAAACCTGCCTCGGCCAGAGCCGGCAGCTGATGTCGCCAGGCCCACCAGAACTCGGGGAATCCGTGCAGCAGCAGCACCAGCGGACCGGTGCCGTACTCGGCGATGTGGAAGCGGGCGCCGTTGGCGGCGACGTGACGATGCCGCCAGGGGCCTGGTACCTCGACCGTGGGGTCCAAGGAATCAGTGGTGGTCCTTGCCCAGGATCCCCTTGCTCTTCTGGGCTTGGGCGATCGCCCGCTCGGGCGGACCCACCTGCTTGAGCTTCTTGATGCCGACAAGGGCGAGGATGGCGGCGATGATGGCGTAGACGCCGAACACGATCAGGAAGCTGACGGCGGTGTTGATGCCGGGGATCATGTCGATGAAGTAGGCGATCGAGACGGACAGCAGCACGATCGCCAACAGGAGCAGGAACGCCGCGCCCGCCAACAGCCCCGCACCGACCCCGCCGGCCTTGACGCTGACCTTGAGCTCGGACTTCGCCAGCGCGATCTCGCCCCTGACCAGTGCCGAGATGTCGCGGCTGGCGTCGGCGACGAGACGCCCGATCGTCGGCTCGTCGACGTTTTGGTCCGTGGTCGTCATGGACTCCTCCTCGAAGGCGGCAAATGGGGCACCACCGGTCATCGTGAGTACGACCCTAGACGACCGGCCACGGCATCTCGCGTCGGCTGCGCCGGTGAGCGATATTGGCGCGCGCTCGTCGTGCACCCGGTTGTATCCTGACGCGCGTCCTGTGGCCTGGGCAGAACTGGGGGGTGTGCGTGCGTTCCCGTACGTGGGTCTGGTCGGCGCTGGGTGGGTCGGTGCTGGTGGGCCTGGTGGCGTTCCTGGTCTGGAGCGAGGGCATCCCGGCGTACCAGAGGTCCCAACCGGTAGCGGCCGTCTCGGGCTCGGAGCCGCTCGCACTGCCGGAGCGCATTCACAATCCCTCTCCGAACGTCGCGTCCACGCAGACGTGGGGTCCCCCCGGACCGGTCGGGATCGTCTTCCAGGGCCGCACCGCGCGCGAGGGCTTCACCGGTGAGGTCGGCGCACCCTGGTACACCGTCTCGGCCCGCGACGGTGGTTACCGCAGGCTGGCCGCACCCCATCTCGAGGAGGCCGACGGTGGCCTGTGGCTGTCTGCGCAGGGCACCGGGATCGCCTGGGCATGGCCGGGAGGGATCCAGACGTACGACACGGTGTCGGGGGAGAGCCGCAGTTACCCGAAGGCCGCTGGTGTCGACCCGGGCGCCCTGGCGTGGTCGCCCGACCAGACCATGATCGCGTTCGGTACGGATCCGGTGAGGGTGCTCGACACCGGGACCGGCGAGGTCACGGAGCAGCCGCTGCGGGCGCCGGAGGAGTCGTCGGCGCGGCCGGTGTGGACCGACGACGGGCGATGGCTGACGATCCCGTTCGGGGATGCGATCGAGGGGGTCGACGTCGAGACCGGTCAGCGCCGTACCCTCCCGGTCGGTCTGGACGGGCTGCGGCAGGCGAGATGGAGCCAGGACGACGCCCTGGCCGGCCTGCGTCCCGGTGCGACCGGCCAGTTCCTGCAGGTGGTGCGCACCCACGGCTGGGAGGGCCGCGACGCGACGGCGAGCGCCGTGGACGCGGGCCGCCCCCGGCTGGTGATCGAGGGACTGCTGGGGTGGGCGGGTGCCGACGAGGTCGTGCTGGTGGGCCTGCAACCGGAGACAGGGTCGATCGAGCAGGCGATGGCGTACTCCCTGACCAACCAGACGCTGAGGCCCTACATGGTGGTGCCGACGCTCGGCGACAACTGGGCAGGCATCGGGACCGTCTCGGTCGCCGGCGACCTGCTCGAGCGGCGCACCCGCGCCTTCCCCCGGCCCGGCGAGCCGTGGTCATCCGGCGCGAAGCTCCTGACCTGCATGCTGGTGGCGGTGTTCCCCACCGTCTACTTC
>JBOHDD010000258.1:0-5204 GCA_050699155.1 Nocardioidaceae bacterium | reverse complement strand
TGGCGCCGCTGCCGATGTTGAGGAAGCTGCGAAGCTTCCCCGGCTGCACCCCGAGCCTCTTGGCCAGTGTCAGCGCCTCGAAGTTCGCCCGGACGCATGCCCACAGCAGCAGGTTGTTGGCGGTCTTGGCGACCTGACCAGCACCCACGTCGCCCACGTGGCAGACATCGATGGCGAAGGAGGAGAAGGCCGCAAGGCAGGCGTCGATGATCTCTGCCTTGCCCCCGCACATGAGCTTGAGCGCGCCCGCCTCGGCTCCGCGCTCACCGCCCACGAGGGCGACGTCGATCACGTGCACGCCGTCCCTCTCGGCGGTCTCGGACATCTCGACGCACGTGTCGGGGCGCACCGACGGACAGATGGCCAGGATCGTGCCCGGCCGGGAGCCCTCGAGGGCACCCCCGTCACCGAGGACGGCCTGCCTGACCTGCTCGTCATCGACGACGACGAGCAGCACCAGGTCGCTGGCGGCAGCGACATCTGCGACGGTGTCGACCACGGTGGCACCTGCCGCCTGCGCGACCGCCGAGGCGTCGGCTGATGGGTCGAAGGCTGTGACCTGCCAGCCGCCGTTGAGGGCGTACTGACCGATCATGCCTCCCATGCGCCCCCAGCCGACGATGCCGATCGTGGAGACGGTGGGAATGTCGGCGGTCATCTCGTGTATCCCTTCGTTCGCAGGTGCCGGTGCGGTTGCCTCACCGCGCCCTCTGGCTACGGCACCGCGCTGGGGACGTCAAGAACGTGTGTCAAGGATCTGAGACGTCGCTGGACGCGCCATGCGGCACCGGATCGGCGTCTTAGCATCTGAGCCCTGCCTATGGCGGATCGCTTGGCCATCCGGCGACGCTCCCGTGGACAGGCGGTCCGTGCTGCCGGTGTGACGCTGCGGGAGGAGGGTTCGTGAGTGACCTCCCGCTGACGCTGGCCTGCGGGCCCTACGACCGAACGGAGGCCCTGCGCCGCGGCATCGTTCGTCCGGAGGGCATCGACCTCGTGTACGTCCCGGTCCAGTCACCGCCGGAGCTGTTCGCCAGGATGGTCCACAAGGAGTCGTTCGACGCCGCTGAGATGTCGCTGTCTCTGTACTTCCAGCTGCGGGCGCAGGGAGAGTGCCCCTTTGTCGCACTGCCGGTGTTTCCCTCGCGGATGTTCCGCCACGGCTTCGTCTTCGTCCATGACGGCGCGGGCATCGTCGAGCCGGGTGACCTTGCCGGGATGCGGGTCGGTGTGCAGGAGTTCCACCAGACCGCTGCCGTGTGGATCCGGGGGATCCTGCACCGTGACTATGGTGTGGACTTCGACGGGGTGCGGTGGTTCGAGGGCGGTGTCAATGCGCCTCGTGTGTCGGACCCGGTGGTGGACCGTCGACCGCATGGACCGGTCGACATCACCTTCATCGGTAACGACCGCTGTCTCGACGAGCTCCTTGCGCTGGGGGAGATCGACGCGTACCTCGGTGCCCGGATGCCCCGGTCCTATGGTCGCGACCCGTCGGTGCGCCGGCTGTTCGCCGAGCCACGTATCGAGGAACGTGCGTGGTTCCAGCGGACGGGGCTGTTCCCGATCATGCACACCCTCGTTGTCCGTCAGCGTGTGCTCGAGAGCCATCCCTGGGTGACCGAGAGCCTCGTGAAGGCCTTCGAGCAGGCGAAGCGGTGGTGCCTGGAGCAGATGCGCTTCAGCGGGACCAGCCGCTACACACTGCCGTGGCTGCACGCGGATCTGGAGGAGGTCGACGAGCTGTTCGGCGGCGATCCGTGGCCCTACGGGCTCGAGGAGAACCGCGCCGCACTCGAGACACTGCTGCATTTCCTCGTGGACCAGCGATTCCTCGCGCGGGCGCCGGACCTGGAGACCCTCTTCGCGCCCGTCATCACCGCCAACGAGTAAGGAGCACACGGTGACGTCGCCATCGATGCGGTTGGCCATCGCCGACTACGACCGCGCTGCGGCGCTGGCCGACGGCCGAGTGACGGTCGAGGGCGTCGACCTGACCGTCGAGCACCTTGCCCCCTCCGAGACCTTCTACCGGATGCTCGCCCATGACGAGTTCGATCTCAGCGAGATGTCGCTGTCGAGCTACCTGATCGCTCGTGAGCGGGGTAGGGCGTGGACGGCGATCCCGGTGCTGCCCCACCGCACCGCCTTCCACACCGGCATCTATGTGCGTGATGACGCGGGCATCACCGAGCCCGCCGACCTCGCGGGCAAGCGCTTCGGCCTCACCGAGTACCAGGTGACGGCCGCGGTGTGGATGCGTGGGGTGCTCACGCATGACTTCGGCGTGGACCCCACGCAGGTCGAGTGGTACGTCGAGCGCGCACCGGAGCTGAGTCACGGTGGTGAGACTGGATTCGAACCCCCGGAGGGGGTGCACATCGCCCGCCTGCCTGACGGCGAGACGCTCTACTCGATGATCCTGCGGGGTGAGCTCGACGCCGTCCTGCCGAGTCCGTACCCGGGGATGGCGTCGCGACTCAACCGCACCGAGGAAGGAGACCTGCAGGCAGCACCAGGTATCCGGCGGCTGTTCGCCGACCCGTGGGCCGAGGCCGCGCGTGTCTTCAGCAGCCAGGGGTTCCTGCATGCCAACCACACCGTCGTGGTGCAGAATCACCACCTCGAGGCGGACCCGCAGCTCGCGCGCCGGCTGTTCGACGCGTTCGTGCAGTCCAAGGAGCTCGCCTACGCTGCGCTGCAGGGTCTGGGCCGGTCGAGTCTGGTGCTCGGCGCCGTTCGGCTGGAGGAACAGCAGGATGTCTTCGGCGACGACCCGTTCCCGTACGGCCTCGCCGCCAACAGGCGGGCCCTGGACGCGCTCACCGCGCACTCGTTCGAGCAGGGCCTCACCGACGCGCCCGCGCCGGTGGAGTCGCTGTTCTCGACGCGCACCCTGGACACCTGACGACGCCGGGCGGCCCACGGCTCACCGATTGACCGTCGAGGGCAAATGGTCTTACCATTCCGGAAACGGATGACTGGGGAGCGCTGATGGCCAAGGACGGACTCGTCTCCGAGCAGCTGGCGAACAAGTTCGCGAGCGAGAAGGACTCGCCGTACACGCGCTGGGTGCACAAGGAGGGCCTGGACATCATCAGCGCTCAGTACGTACCCAACCTTCGAACCGTGGACCTGCGGCCCTGGGAGCGGCGCGGCGGTGCCGGCGTCTTCATCAACCATGAGGCCTCCCGCACGTCGAACGACTGCTATGTCTGCGAGATCCCGCGGGGCGCCGAGCTGGCGCCGCAGCGACAGCTGTTCGAGGAGATGATCCTGGTGCTCGAGGGCCAGGGCTCGACGACGGTCTGGAACGACGCCGGTGCGAGAACAAGCTTCGAATGGGGCAGCGGCGCCATGTTCGCGATTCCGCTCAACACCTGGCACCAGCACTTCAACGGATCCGGAAACCGACCCGCCCGTTTCGTCGCGGTGACCAACCTTCCCCCCGTCATCAACCTGTACGACGACGTGGACTTCGTCTTCAACACGTCGTACGACTTCACCTCCCGCTTTGCCGGAGAGCCGGACTACTTCACGAGCGGCGGGGAGCAGAAGGGCCTGCTGCTGGAGACCAACTTCGTCGCGGACGCGGTCAGCCTGCCGCTGATCGCCGCCAAGGAACGCGGTGCAGGTGGCGGTCACATCCGCTTCGCGATGGCGAGGGGATCGATGAACAGCCACATCTCCCAGTTCCCCACCGCGACGTACAAGAAGGCGCACCGACACGGTCCCGGCGCGCACGTGATCATCCTGTCGGGCGACGGGTTCAGCCTGATGTGGCCCGAGGGTGAGGAGCCGCGGCGCTACGACTGGGAGCCCGGATGCATGATCGTGCCGCCCAACATGTGGTTCCACCAGCACTTCAACACCGGCTCGGAGCCTGCCCGCTACCTCGCGTTCAAGCACGAGGGAGTCTCACTCCGCAACGCCCAGGGTGTGCCGAGGGCCTGGATCAGTCAGCGCATCGGTGGGGACCAGATCGACTACGCAGACGAGTCACCCACCGTGCGGAAGCTGTTCGCCGAGGCGCTCGCCGAGCGCGGCATGGAGTCGCAGATGGACGCGGCGTACGAGACCGAGCTCGAGGACCTCCCGCCCAGACCGGACGAGCCGGCGCCGCAGACCGCGTGACCACCCCGCTGGAGCAGAACCCGATCTGGCAGCAGGACAACGTGACGCTGCACAGCGTCGGCATCGACATCGGTTCGTCGGGCACCCAGGTCGCGTTCTCCAGGCTCCTGCTCCGCCGGCTCGGCAAGGAGCTCACCAGCCGGTACAGCGTGGTGCGACGCGACACCCTCTTCCAGTCACCGGTGCGGCTCACGCCGTACACCGATGATCGGCGCATCGACGGCGAAGGCATCGGGGACATCGTCGGTGCGGCCTACCAGGCGGCGCGCCGACATCCCGACGACATCGACACCGGCGTCGTCATCCTCACCGGGGAGGCGCTGCGCCGCGACAACGCCGAGCGGATCGCGCACGTGCTGTCGGCGCACGGCGGTGACTTCGTCTGTGCCAGTGCAGGACACAACATGGAGGCCATGCTCGCGGCGTACGGCTCGGGGGCCGCTCGCGTCTCCCACGACCTGGGGGCTCGCGTCCTCAACGTCGACATCGGTGGAGGCACGACGAAGTTCGGCGTCGTCGACAACGGGCGTGTGGTGGCGACGTCGGCAATGCAGGTCGGTGGACGGCTCCATGTCGTCGACGGCGACGGTCGACTGGTTCGACAGGATCCAGCCGGTCAGCGGCACGCGAGTCGGGCGGGGTTCTCGTGGTCACTGGGTGACCCCGTCACGCCGACGGAGATGGACCATGTCGCGGACCTGATGGGAGATGCGCTGGTCGCGGCCATCAACCGACGTCCGCTGCCCGATGCCGTCCGGCGGCTCTTCCTCACCGACCCGATCGAGGAGCTCGGTCTGCTCGACGGCGTGATGTTCTCCGGCGGCGTGGGGGAGTACGTCTACGGACGAGAGGCGCGGGACTTCGGCGATCTCGGGCGTCGGCTCGGGTCCGCCGTCAGTCACCACATCCGGGCGGGCGCCCTGCCGGCGCGGCTCCTCCCGGCCGGCGAGTGCATCCGGGCGACCGTGCTCGGTGCATCGCAGTACAGCGTGCAGCTGAGTGGGCGGACCAGCTACTTCTCCGACCCGAGGGTGGTGTTGCCGCGACGCAACCTGCAGGTGGTCAGCCCG
>JBOHDD010000257.1:0-3287 GCA_050699155.1 Nocardioidaceae bacterium | reverse complement strand
ACGACGCACTGGGCGTCATCCTGTTGGCCGCGGGCGCCTTGGCCATCATCCTCGCGCTGGTGATGAACGCCCAACGCAGCCGCACCAGGCACACGGTCGAGGAGCGCCGTCACGGCGACCGTTTCTGACTGCGCACCAGACCGGTCGAGCAACCCCTGGACCGTTCCCGCGGGTCGTTGCCTAGAGTCAGTGCATGGATCCCCTCGCCGGCTACATCGCCGCCTGGAAGCACTCCGCCGCTGACGTCGAGGACCTCGTCGCCGAGCTCGACGACGCCGAATGGGCCCGGCCGACCGACTGCCCCGGCTGGAGCGTGCGCGACGTCGTCGCTCATCTCGCGGCCATCGAGTCCGAGCTGGCAGGCGCCCCCGGGCCTGACGTCGACGGCGAGGTGATCGGCACCCGCGACGTGACCACGGCGTACACACGTGCCGGCATCGAGGAACGTCGCGACCGGACCCCGGCCGAGCTGGTCTCGGAGTTCGTCGAAGCGGTACGCACTCGTATGACCTCGCTCGACGCCGACCCGCCCCAGGACCCCGACGGCAGCCCACCGGTCACTCCCGGCGGCATCGGATGGGACTGGCAGACGCTGCTGCGCAACCGGGTGGTCGACCTGTGGGTGCATGAGCAGGACATCCGCCGCGCCGTCGAGCGACCCGGCGGCATGCAGAGTCCCGGCGCACAGGTGGTGGCCGCCACCTTCACCGCGGCGCTGCCGTTCGTGATCGGCAAGAAGGCCTCCGCCGTACCAGGATCCAGCGTGGTGGTGGATCTCGACGGCCGGCAGATGGGCTACGCGGTGGGCCCCGACGGGCGCTGCCGTGGGGTCGAGCCTATCCCGCACGACCCCACGGTCCGGCTGGAGCTGGGCGTCGAGACCTTCACCATCCTCGGCGCCGGACGACGAGACCCCCTCACCACCGACGCGCAGGTGAGCGGGGACCGTGACCTCGGCGAGCGTATCCTGCACGGGCTGGCGGTGACCCCGTGACCTGGACGCTCGCGCAGATGCCCGACCTGCAGGGCAAGCATGCCCTCGTCACCGGCGTGACCGGAGACCTCGGGCAGCACACGGCGCTGCAGCTCGCACTTGCCGGGGCACGGGTCACCATGACGGCCCGCAACGAGTACGCCCTGAAGGAGACCACCAACGCGGTCGCTGCCAAGGTGGAAGGGGCATCCCTGGAGATGCTGCATCTCGACCTCGCCGACCTGACGAGCGTCCGGCGCGCCGCCGCGGTGATGCTCAAGCGCGAGGACGAGATCGACATCCTGGTCAACAACGCAGGAGTGATGGCGACCCCGGAGCGGCGTACGGTGGACGGCTTCGAGCTGCAGCTCGGCACCAACCACTTCGGGCACTTCGCGCTGACCGGGTTGCTGCTCCCGATCCTGGGCAACGCCCGCGTCGTCACCTTGACGTCGCTGATGCACCGCTTCGCCCGCAGCGTGCCGCGCAGCGACCCACGCATGCCCGGCCGCTACAACCGCTGGCGCGCCTACAGCCAGTCGAAGCTGGCGAACCTCCAGTTCGCGCTCGAGCTCGAGCGACGTGCCCGCAACGCCGAGCTCGGCCTGGTCAGCGTCGCAGCCCACCCCGGCTACGCGGCGACCCGGCTGCAGACCACCGGGCCACAGCTCGGCGGGCCCTCGACGACCGCCTACCTGCTGGCGGGTGCCACCAGGGTCGTCGGCCAGCCGGCGGCGACCGGGGCGCTGCCCATCCTGTACGCCGCCACCCTGCCGGGTATCGACGGTGGCACCCTCGTCGGGCCGGCCCACCTGATGGGGCTGCGTGGGGCACCCCGCATCGCGCCGATTTCCCGCGCGGCGAAGGACCCGGTGGCGGCTGCGGGCCTATGGCAGCTGAGCGAACAGGCCACAAGCGTCACATTCCTCTCCTGAGTCGCCTAGTGTTGGACGCTGTGCTGCACACACCGGTCTCCCCGGAGACGCCGGTCCCGTCTGTCCTCGCCTGCTGGAGCCTTGCATGAGTCGCGCCTTCCTGGTCCGCGCGCTGATCGCCGTGGCGGTGGTCGCGATCGCCGCCTTCGTCGCCTTCACCGAGAAGCCGGTTCTGGGGCTCGACCTGCGTGGGGGTACGTCGATCACCCTCGAGGTCCAGGACTCGCCGAACTCGCCGCTGGAGGCCAACGCCGAGACGACCGACCAGGTTCTGGCAGTGATGCGAGAGCGGGTCGACGCCCTCGGCGTGGCCGAGCCGACCCTGGTGCGCTCCGGGGACACCCGCATCATCATCGAGCTGCCGGGCCTCCAGGACGAGGGCCAGGCGGCTCGGGCCATCGGGCAACAGGCGCAGCTGAGCTTTCACGCCGTGCGCGGGATCGCACCGCGACCGGAGCCGGGTCAGGCCCAGCGGGGCGGGGGGCTGGTGCTCCCGGACGAGACCGGCCAGCCGTTACGGCTTGCGCCTGCGGCGCTGACCGGCGAGTCGGTCACCGGTGCCTCGGCGCTGCTGGAGACGGGGGCGTGGAACGTCTCGGTGGACTTCAGCGGTACAGGGGGTGACGCGTGGGCGCAGCTGACGTCGAAGGCCGCCTGTGCGCCGGCGGGCGACCCGCAGCGTCGGGTCGCGATCGTGCTCGACGAGCGGATCATCTCGTCCCCGCAGATGGACCCGAGCGTGGCCTGCAACGTCGGCATCGTCGGTGGGCAGACCCTGATCACCGGCAACTTCACCCCGGCCGAGGCGAAGAACCTCGCAGTGCTGATCGAGGGCGGCGCGCTGCCCCTGCCGGTCAAGATCATCTCGCAGAGCGTGGTCGGGCCGAGCCTCGGTGAGAACGCGATCGACGCCAGCTCGCAGGCCGCGATCATCGGCGTCCTGCTGACCGGCCTGTACATCATCGCGGCGTACCGACTGATGGGCCTGATGGCCACGATCGCGCTGGGCTGCTACGCCGTGATCTCCTACGCCGTGCTGGTGGGGCTCGGCGCAACCCTGACACTTCCTGGGCTTGCCGGGTTCGTGCTCGCGATCGGCATGGCGATCGACGCGAACGTCCTGGTGTTCGAGCGAGCCCGAGAGGAGACCTCTACCGGCGCCCGCGGACTGAGACGCTCGCTCACCACCGGGTACAACAAGGCCTGGAGCGCGATCCTCGACTCCAACGTCACGACGCTGCTGGCCGCGGGGCTGCTGTTCCTGCTCGCCACCGGACCGGTGCGCGGTTTCGGCGTCACCCTGACCATCGGTGTGCTCGCGTCCATGGTGTCGGCCCTGGTCATCGCCCGCGTCCTCACCGAGTGGACCGCCAACCGCC
>JBOHDD010000256.1:0-4863 GCA_050699155.1 Nocardioidaceae bacterium | reverse complement strand
AGGACCGACTGCGCGGGGTTGGCCTTGTGCGCCATCGACGACGACGAGCCGCCGGTCGCCTCGGTGAGCTCACCGATCTCGGTCTGTGACATCACGAGCACATCGGCGGCGACCTTGCCGACGGCGCCGGTGGCGACGACCAGCGCGTGGCCGACGTCGACGACGGGGGTACGCCGGGTGTGCCAGGAGAGCACCGGCGTGCTCAGCCCGAGCCGTGCGGCCAGGGCGTCGACGACGGCGGGGCCGGCATGGGCGTATGCCGCGGTCGTGCCGACGGGGCCACCGAGCTGCACCGGAAGGGACTCCCTGACCGACTCGACCCTGCGGACGGCGTCAGTGAGACCCGTAAGCCAGCCGGCGACGCGGAAGCCGAACGTCGTGGGCAGTGCCTGCTGGGTGAGCGTGCGGCCGACGGCGACGGTGCTGCGGTGCGTCTCGGCGAGCGTCGCGGCATCCCCGGCTGCTGCGCGCAGGTCGCCTGCCAGCCGCTCCAGTGCACCGCGTGCCACCAACATCAGGGCGGTGTCCACGACATCCTGGCTGGTGGCGCCCCGATGCACCGCCGGCACGGCGTCGGGGTCGGTGGCGGCCACGCGTTCGCGGAGGTCTTCGACCAGCGGAATCGCCGGGTTGCCGCCGGTGCCGCCTCGCAGTGCCAGGTCGTCGATGTAGCCGCGGTCGCGCTCGAGCCTGCCGCAGGTGTCGGCGACCACGTCGGCCACGACCCGGGTGACCAGGCCGGTGTCGGCCAGCGCGGCGACGAGCGCGGACTCGGTCGCGACCATCGCGTCGAGCAGTGCCCGGTCGCTGGTCAGCCGCTCGACCGGGGTCCCTGCCACGACGGGAGTGAGCAGGCTGTGCTCGTCCGTGTGGTCAGCCGGCGAAGACGTCAAGGAACACCGTCTCCCGGTCGCCCTGTAGATGCACGTCGAAACGGTATCCGCCCGGCACCGAGCCGGCCACCAGGGTCTCCCTGCGCCCGGCCTCGACGTCCTGCAGCAGCGGGTCGGAGCTGTTCGCGTCCACCTCGTCATCGAAGTAGACGCGTGTGACCACGTTGCGCAGCATTCCGCGCGCGAAGACCGACATCGAGATGTACGGCGCCTGTGCTGTGCCGTCGACCGTCGGCACGGCGGCGGGCTTGAGGGTCACGAACTCGTAGCTCCCGTCCGCGGCGGTGGCACAGCGGCCGAAACCGCGGAACCCGTGCGGCTCGTCGTAGATGCCGGGCCGCTGGCTGAACCGGCCGTCCTGGTCGGCCTGCCAGATCTCGACGAGGGAGTCCGGGATCGGCTCGCCGTCACCGTCGAACACGACGCCCGCGAGCCGGATGGCCCCGGCGGCGTCCGCGGGCACCAGGCGGGGCCCGGCGGCGTACGGCAGGGCGTAGTGGAAGAACGGGCCGACCGTCTGCGAAGGGGTCACGTCGAGCCTGGTCTCGCTCATCTCAGTCCTCCATCGGGGTGGCCGCGGCCCCTCCGAGCACGATGTCGAAGCGGTACCCGGTGGCCCACTCCTCCACGGTGGTGGAGTGGTCGTACGACGAGACCAGCCGTTGCCGCGCCCTCTCGTCCCGGATCGAGTTGAAGATCGGGTCCTGGAAGAACAACGGGTCACCCGGGAAGTACATCTGCGTGACGAGCCGCTGGGTGAACGCCCGACCGAACAGGGAGAAGTGCAGGTGCGCCGGCCGCCAGGCATTCGCGTGGTTGCGCCACGGGTAGGGGCCGGGCTTGACGGTGACGAAGCGGTAGTGGCCGTCGGCGTCCGTCAGCGTCCTGCCGGCGCCGACGAAGTTCGGGTCGAGCGGTGCCGGGTGCTGGTCGCCCTGGTGGATGTAGCGGCCGGCGGAGTTCGCCTGCCACAGCTCCACCAGTGAGCTGCCGACCGGATGCCCACGGTCGTCCGTCACCCGGCCGTGCACGATGATCCGCTCACCGATGGGCTCACCGTCGCCGTGCACGGTGAGGTCGGAGTCGGTGTCGCGGACGTCGCCCGCGCCGAACCTCGGTCCGGTGAGCTCGGTGAGCCCGGCCGGGGGCAGCACGAGTGCCCTGCCGGGTGAGCGCAGCACCGTCGAGGTGTAGTCGGGGGAGAGGTACGGCGGGTCCAGCCGCGTCGCCGCGGTCATCGTTCCAGCACCACCGCGAGGCCCTGGCCGACCCCGATGCACAGGGAGGCGACCCCGGTGCCCGAGCCGGCGTGCCGGAGCTGCCAGGCAAGCGACCCGGTCAGGCGGGCGCCCGAACAGCCCAGCGGGTGGCCGATCGCTATCGCTCCGCCGCGCGGGTTGACCACGTCCGGGTCGAGGTCCTTCCACTCGGCCAGACAGGCCAGCGACTGGGCCGCGAACGCCTCGTTGAGCTCGAGCACGGCAAGCTCGTCCATCCTGCGCTCGGCCTTGTCGAGCGCGCGTCGCACGGCTCGGACCGGGCCGATGCCGTAGAGGTGCGGGTCGACGGCATCCACGCCGCTGGCGCTGATCCGCGCGAGCGGCTCGGCGCCGATCGAGGCCAGGCCGCGTTCGTCGACTAGCAGGAGTGCGGCGGCACCGTCGGAGATCTGCGAGGCGTTGCCGGCGGTGACCGTGCCCTGCCTGCGGAAGACCGGGTCGAGCCCGGCGAGCTTCTCGGCGGTCAGGCCCTCCCGGATCCCCTCGTCGCGGGTGAGCTCGACGTCGGGCACCGGCACGATCTCGTCCGCGAACAGACCGTCCTTCCACGCGCGCAGCGCCTGCTCGTGGCTGCGCAGGGCGAACGCGTCCTGGTCCTCTCGGGCGATGGAGTAGCGGTCGGCGAGGATCTCCGCACCCTCACCGAGGGAGACCGTCCAGTCGGAGGGCATGTGAGGGTTCACCATCCGCCAGCCCAGGGTGGTCGAGTGCAGGGTCTCGTCGCCGCGGGGATAGCCGCGCGTGGGCTTGGGGAGCACCCACGGCGCGCGCGACATGGACTCCACGCCACCGGCGACCATGAAGGATGCGTCGCCGACGGCGATCGTGCGCGCAGCCTGCAGCACGGCGTCGAGACCCGAGGCGCAGAGGCGGTTGACGGTGGAGCCGGGCACGGAGGTCGGCAGCCCCGCGAGGAGTACGGCCATCCTGGCGACGTTGCGGTTGTCCTCACCGGCCTGGTTGGCGTCGCCGAAGACGACCCCGTCGACCTGCTCGGGGTCGAGGCCGGGGGCGCGGTCCACCAGGGCGCGCAGGACATGGGCGGCGAGGTCGTCGGGGCGGACACCGGCGAGGGCACCGGCATGCCTGCCTACGGGGGTGCGGACCGCGTCGACGACGTAGACGTCATCACCTTGCACTGTGGGCCTCCTGGGTACGTGCCTTCAGCTCACGCAGGACGTGTAGCTCCTGCGGGGTGGGGGGTGGGACGTTCTCCACGCTAGCGGCCACCCGTAGGTCCCATCCGGTGGCTTCCCTGACCTGCTCGACGGCCACGCCGGGGTTCACCGCGACCAGGGTGAGCTCGCGGGTCCCGGGGTCCGGCTCCAGCAGGCCGAGGTCGGTGATCACACCCGTGGGGCCCGCTCCGGCCAGTCCCAGCCGCTCCCGGTCACCGGCCCCGCCGCCGTGCCCGACCGTCGTCCGGAACGCGAGCCGGTCGACGAACACGCGCGGCGAGTGCTTGGCGGTGATCAGGACCCGGCCGGCGTGGGCGGCGATCTCGGGCGCGCCACCCGCGCCGGGCAGCCGCAGCTCTGGCCTGCCCTCGCCGCGGCCGACGACGGTGGTGTTGATGTTGCCGAAGCGGTCGACCTGTGCGGCGCCAAGGAAGCCCACGTCGCAGCGACCACCCTGTAGCCAGTAGTTGAAGATCTCGGGAACCGAGACGACCGAGTCGGCGGTGTCGGCCAGCTCTCCGTCCCCGATCGAGAGCGGCAGCACGCCGGGCTTCGCGCCGATCGTCCCGGACTCGTAGATGAGCACCAGGTCCGGCTGGTGGGTCCCGCGGGCGAGGTTGGCGGCCGTGCTGGGTAGCCCGATTCCGACGAAGCACGTCGTGGCGCCGGCCAGGGCACGGGCAGCGGCCACCGACATCATCTCGTCGGCCGTCCAGTCGGTCATCGCGGTGTCACCGCCTGCTCGAGCACGTGCTCCTGCATCCACGCCGTGAACGAGTCGCGATCGCGGCTGATCTCGTCCCAGGCGCTGTAGAAGGAGTTGTCGCGGGTGGAGTAGCCGGCGGCGTACGACGGATGCGCGCCGCCGGGCACCACCGCCACCGCCGAGACGACCCAGGTCGGCAGCACCACGGCTCCCGGTCGGTCGTCGAGGCGGTCGACGATCTCCTCGACCGTGACCAGCACCCGGCTCGCGGCAAGCGCCGCCTCCTTCTGCACGCCCAGGATGCCCCAGAGCTGGACGTTGCCCTGACGGTCCGCGCGCTGGGCGTGGATGACGGTGACGTCGGGGTTGAGGGCCGGGACCGCGGTGAGCTCCTCACCCGTGAACGGACATGTCACCGTGGAGATCGTGCTGCTGCGCGAGGCAAGGTCGCTGCCGCGGTAGCCGCGGAGGATCGCGAACGGCAGCCGGGAGGCACCTGCGACGTAGCGGTTGGCCATCCCGGCGTGGCTGTGCTCGTCGACCTCCAGCGGCGCGGGCCAGCCGTACTCGACGGCGTCGCGGAACCGGTGCAGCGAGCCGACACCGGGGTTGCCTCCCCAGCTGAACACGAGCCTGCGGGCACAGCCCATGCCGATCATCTGGTCGTAGACGAGGTCGGGTGTCATCCGGACGAGGGTGAGCTCACGTCGCTGCTGCCGGATGATCTCGTGACCGGCCAGCGTGGGGATCAGGTGGGTGAAGCCCTCGAGCGCCACGGTGTCGCCGTCGTGCACGAGCTCGGCGAC
>JBOHDD010000255.1:0-2887 GCA_050699155.1 Nocardioidaceae bacterium | reverse complement strand
CCGCGGCACCTGCGATCGTTCAAGAACGCTGCCGACCGTGAGGTCGGGCTGGTCGAGCAGGTGGTCGCGCCGCTGCGCGGCCAGCGCGACGCCGCGGCCAAGGCGCGGTCGGAGGAGGTGGTCCGCCAGCTCGCAGCGCTCTCGGTGCGACTGCACGCGTCGTTGGTGAAGACCGGACTCGCGTCCGGGCGTTGACCGCGGAGTAGGGTGGTCGCGTGCGTGAGATCGATGTCGTAGGCGTGCGAGTTGAGATGCCCTCCAACCAGCCCATCGTGCTGTTGCGCGAGTCGGACGGCGAACGCTATCTGCCGATCTGGATCGGTGCCGTTGAGGCAACCGCGATCGCGTTCGCGCAGCAGGGCGTCGTACCCCCTCGCCCGCTGACCCACGACCTGATGAAGGACCTGCTCGAGGCCCTCGACCACCCACTGCTCGAGGTCCGCATCAGCGAGGTCCGCGACGGAGTCTTCTACGCGGACCTCGTCTTTGACGCCGGCGTCGAGGTCAGTGCACGCACCTCGGACTCCATCGCCCTCGCGTTGCGCACCGGCACCCGCATCGTCTGCGCCGAGGCGGTGCTCGACGAGGCCGGGATCGTGGTGCCCGACGAGCAGGAGGCCGAGGTCGAGAAGTTCCGCGAGTTCCACGACCAGGTCACGCCGGAGGACTTCGACAGCGGCAAGGGCGACGACCTGTCCTGAGCCTCGCTGCGGCCCATCAACCTCAACCTGAACTTTAGGGTTGCGACACGCCGGTCGGTAAGCGTGCATCCTCGTTGACCGGTACCTCCGGTAGACCTACCGTTGCTTGTGAACGTCCTCGACGTAACTTCACCCGTGTGGTCCGGGGTGGCGCCTCGCGGCTCTCCCCTAACACCGGCCCCAGCCGAGGACCACCCAGACTTCGGAGGTCGGCGTGACAGGCAACGGTGACAAGACCGCACACGTGGACGAAGGGGCGGCCGAGCGCGAGGCCACGGCGAGCGCGGCGGGCGCACAGGGCCTGCTCTTCGACGACGACGTCTCGCCACTCCCGGAGGACGTGGGCTACCGCGGACCGACCGCCTGCAGCGCCGCCGGTATCACCTACCGCCAGCTGGACTACTGGGCACGCACCGGCCTCGTCGATCCGACCGTGCGGGCCGCGACCGGCTCCGGCACGCAGCGCCTCTACTCGTTCAAGGACGTCCTGCTGCTGAAGGTGATCAAGCGGCTGCTCGAGGCGGGCGTCTCGCTGCAGCAGATCCGCGGTGCGGTGCACCATCTGCGCGAGCGCGGCACTGACGATCTCACCAGGGTGACGCTGATGAGCGACGGCGCCAGCGTCTACGAGTGCACCTCCAGTGACGAGGTGATCGACCTCCTCCAGGGCGGTCAGGGTGTCTTCGGCATCGCCATCGGCGGTGTCTGGCGCGAGATCGAGGGCTCTCTGTCGGAGCTCCCGAGCGAGCGGGCAGAGCACCCGGAGGACCTCAGCCCCGCAGATGAGCTCGCCGCGCGTCGGCGCGCACGCCTGACCGGCTGACAGGCCGACCACGCTCAGTCACACCCCGGTGCCGGCGAGGCTGGTAGGTTCGAGGGCGCCAGCAAAGACGCGCGGGAGAGATCCCGACCGGTCACGCAACGGCGACGACCAGGTCGGGGCGCCGAAGGTGCAACCCTCCCCGGAACCTCTCAGGCACACGGACCGCGCGGACCAGGCACCTCTGGAGGTAGCCCGCCGACAGAGGGGGAGACCTGACGACCGCCTGGAGCCTCGATGACCGACCATCTGACCCTCGCCGACCTCGACAGCGCAGCCGCGTTCAGCGCGCGCCACATCGGTCCGGACGGAGCCGAACGAGCCCGCATGCTCGAGACCGTCGGCTTCGGCACGCTCGAGGAGCTGATGGACGCGGCGGTCCCGGAGTCGATCCGGATCGACCATCCGCTGGACCTTCCCGAGGCCGCCAGCGAGACGTCGGTGTTGCAGCGCCTTCGTGCGGTCGCCGAGCGCAACCACCCCCTCGAGCCGATGATCGGTCTCGGCTACTACGGCACCGTCACACCGGGGGTGATCCGCCGTCGCGTGCTGGAGAGCCCCGCGTGGTACACCGCCTACACGCCGTACCAGCCGGAGATCTCCCAGGGACGCCTCGAGGCGTTGATCAACTACCAGACGATGGTGGCCGACCTGACCGGACTGCCGACGGCCAACGCGTCCCTGCTGGACGAGGCAACCGCCGTCGCGGAGGCGATGACGCTGGTACGCCGCGCGGACCGTCGGCGCGCGAGTGGCGCATTCGTGGTCGACGCCGAGACGCTGCCGCAGACGGTCGCAGTGGTGCGGACCCGCGCAGAGGCACTCGGGATCGAGGTCCTGGTGCGCGACGTGTTCGCCGACGGTCTTCCCGACGGCGAGATCTCCGGCGTACTGCTGCAGTACCCGGGAAGCAGCGGGGTGGTGCGTGACCTCTCCGCGGTGATCGAGGGGACGCACGATCGCGGGGGCATGGCCGTGGTCGCGGCCGACCTGCTCGCCCTGTGCGTATTGCGGTCACCGGGCGAGGTCGGTGCCGACGTCGTGGTCGGGTCGAGCCAGCGGTTCGGCGTACCCCTCTTCTACGGCGGCCCGCACGCCGGGTACATGTCGGTGCGGAGCGGCCTCGAGCGCCAGCTGCCCGGTCGCCTCGTCGGTGTGTCGGTCGACGCCGAAGGACGGCCGGCGTACCGCTTGGCGTTGCAGACCCGGGAGCAGCACATCCGCCGCGACCGGGCCACATCGAACATCTGCACGGCACAGGTGCTGCTCGCGGTGGTCGCCGCGATGTACGCCGTGTACCACGGCCCCGACGGGCTCCGGTCCATCGCCCAGCGCGCGCACCGCTATGCCACCGTCTTCGCAGCCG
>JBOHDD010000254.1:0-3257 GCA_050699155.1 Nocardioidaceae bacterium | reverse complement strand
GTGCCCGGCACCGCCCGGAGAGCGTCCTCGTCGTCGACGACCTGCAGGGAGTACTCCCGGTAGCCGAGAAAGGTGAAGTGGTCGTCGGCCAGCCAGCTCAACAGCTCGGATGCCTCGGTGACCTGCTCGGAGTCCAACGGGGGCGGGTCGTCGGCCAGCTCGGCGATGATCGACTCGGCCTTGTCGCGCATCTTCTGCCAGTCCTCGATCGCCTCCCGCACGTCGCGCAGAACCCTGACGAGGTCGGACTCGATCTCGTCGAGCTCGGCCTTGTCGCTCTCGCGGTCGATCTCGACGTGCATCCACGACTCGCGGACGACGTCGGCGGGCTCCTCGACGCCGTCGTAGCGCTCAGCGTCGCCCCTGAGAAGGTGCACCAGTCGACCCGTGACGTCGCGCTGGACCAGCAGCTGCGGGTGGATCACCAGATGCAGAGAGCGGTCGGAGCGCGCCAGGCTCATCGTCACCGAGTCCACCAGGAACGGCATGTCGTCGGTGACGATCTCCGCGACCGTGTGGCCGTCGGCCGACCAGCCGTGCTCGTCGACGGTTGGTGTGAAGACCCGCACGGTCGCCGTACCCTGGGGACGTTCGGCTGCCAGCCGCAGCTGGCTCACCGCGGCACCGTAGACGTCGGTGGGCGAACGGTCCTCGATGTCCTCGAGGGCGACGTGGCGGTAGTAGACCGGCAACAGGCTGCCGACGTCCTCGCTGAGACCTGCCCCGCCGCTGCGGCGGCTCTGCGCCAGCCGCGCGGCCTGCTGCAGGAGCTCCTGTTTCGCCTCGTCCCTCTCGTCGTCCTGCCTGATGTGCATGCCGCAACAACCCGTCCAGACGGCCTACCCGTGCACGCCGTTGTGCGCGGGCGCACCAGTGAGGTGCGTCAACTCAGACACTAGCCCCTCAGAGGCCCCGGGTCAGAGTAGGGAACGCAGCTCCCACAGGAGGGGGTAGTAGCGAAGCGACAGGCGGCTGCGCAGGTACTCGGCGCCGGAGGACCCCCCGGTGCCGGTCTTGGTGCCGATCATCCGCTCGACCATGGCCACATGCCGTGTCCGCCAGGCGGCGGCCGACTCGTCGTGCTGCAGCAGTGACTCCGCCAGCTGCCATACGTCGGAGTAACCGCCGCGGTCGTGCGCCGCCGTACGCAGCGACGCCACCAGCGCCGCGTCGTCGTCGACGGCGAGCCCTCGCGCCTGCACGTGATGGACGAAGGCGTCCCACAGCGTCGGCTCGTCGAGGCGGGCGCGCAGCCGGGTCGACTCGTCCTCGGTGAGACCCCGGAAGCGCCGGACGAACGACGGGTCCTTGGCTCCGGACAGGAACTCGAGCTCGCGGAACTGCACGGACTGGAAGCCGCTGGCCGGAGCGAGCTTCTGCCGGAACGCCAGGAAGTCCTGTGGCGTCATCGTCTCGAGTACGTCGACCTGCTCGACGAGGATGCGCTCGATCACGTGCATCCGCGAGAGGAGATGCTGCGCCCACCACACCTGGCCGGCGAAGATCGCATCCCGCGCGGTCTGCGCCTCGTGCAGCAGCTGCTTGAACCAGAGCTCATAGACCTGGTGGATCGTGATGAACAGCAGCTCGTCGTGCGCGGGAGGGTCGGACTCCAGGCGCTGGCTGTCCAGGAGGCTCCCGAGCTGAAGGTAGCTGCCGTAGGTGAGCCTGCCGCCCTGCTCACCGAAATGGACGTCGACGCCACCCCACTCACCGGGTACGGCGGGCTCCGCATCCTCGTGTGCCACGCGTTGCAGCCTAGCCCGTGTCGCCGTGCCGAGCCCGGTACGTGACCGAGGACGACCCTTACGGTGATGATGTCTGCCATGGATCTGCGATCAGAGCTCAACTACGACGCCGCGCCCGACGACGTGTTCACCATGCTGTGCGACGAGGCGTTCCGCACCGCGGTCTGCAAGGCCACGGGGTCCACGAGTTACGACGTGGCGGTCTCCCGCGACGGAGACGGCGCGCAGGTACGGGTCCGCAGGGTGCTGCCCGCGCAGGTGCCCGACTTCGCGAAGAAGTTCGTCGGCGACCACATCGAGGTCGTGCAGACCGAGAGATGGGGCGGCCCCGGCCCCGACGGTGGGCGCTCGGCCGACCTGAAGGTCGAGATCCCCGGCAAACCGGGCTCGGTGACAGGGTCGGTCACCCTGTCACCCTCCGCAGGGGGCTCACGTGAGCTGATCACCGGCGACATCAAGGTCTCGATCCCACTGGTGGGCAGGAAGCTCGAGGGCGAGGTCCACCGCGGGATCACCGCGGCGATCAAGGTGGAGCAACGGGTCGGCACGAAGTGGCTCGCCGGCGACCGATGACCCGTAGCAGCCCGCCGTCTACCAACACTTCGTGGACAACGACACCCCGGGCGGTACCGTCCCGCACCACTTGCGCACACTTCGTGAACAAGCGACACCCAGCACGGCAGCGTTCCTCACTCACCCGCCTGCGGCGTGTCGTGCCGAGGACCGTCGGCGGCTCCTGAGACTGTGGGAGACGGTCGATGAACAGGAGGAGAGTCGTGGCACACGCACGCCGAACCGCAGCGGACGCCCTCATGCTCACCGGCACGGTCCTGTTCTGCCCGGACTGCGCCGACGAGCGCATCTTCGTCGTGCCCGACTGCGGAGACGACGTGCCCGACTGCGGCGACTACTGCTGCAGTGAGTGCGGCGCCGCCGTGTCGGTGATCGACGACCTCGTCGACCCAGGCTCGTTCGACGCCTCACGCGTCGCCTGAGGTCGTCCGGACCGCTCCTCGGCCTCCCGACGCCGGTCGCGCCGCGTTGCCATGGCGACGGCCGCCGCCAGGGCCGCGAACGGCAGCAGCACCAGCACGGCCATCAGGTACCCCTCCACCGCGTGCACGGGTCCGAGGTGCAGCGTCAGGCCCACCGGGTCCACTCGGCTCACCGCCCGTTCTGTTGGTCACGTTCACCTCGCAGCAAGCTGCTCGGCTCACCGTTCCACCCTGTTGGTCACGTTCACCTCGCAGCAAGCTGCTCGGCTCACCGTTCCATATGCGGGTACCTGTAGTCCCTCGGCGCGTTGAACGTCTCCTTGATCGAACGCGTCGACGTCCACCGCAGCAGGTTCTGCGCCGAGCCCGCCTTGTCGTTGGTGCCCGAGGCGCGCGCCCCGCCGAACGGCTGCTGGCCGACGATCGACCCGGTCGGCTTGTCGTTGAGGTAGAAGTTGCCGGCCGCGAACCGCAGCCTCTCCGAGGCCCATGCGAGCACCGACCTGTCCTGCGC
>JBOHDD010000253.1:0-2366 GCA_050699155.1 Nocardioidaceae bacterium | reverse complement strand
CTCGTGAGCAGGGCACGGTGGAGATGAGCTGGGGAGGATCACCCGTGCAGGAGCACGGACGAAGTACCCGAGCGCCCAGAGCACAAGCCCTGATCAGTCGCGCGCCGCGCGGCGACTGCAGCGGGAGCTTGGGAAGCAAGTGTGCCGGAGAGGGGATGAAGGTTTCCCCAACGGGGCGCTGCCGCCTCCACCGACACAGCGCCACGCTCAACTCCGCAACAGGCTCCCAAGGGCATGAAACTCTCCCGGGCACGCCGGGGAGCAGACTCCCGGCCAAGCCTCCCGTCGTCCGGGACCAGTTGCCCGTCACCACCCGCACCTCGGCTTGACGGGCACGAACGCTAGAGGCCGCGACACCGCACCCGACGCCGCTGCCACGGGTCGGCAACAGGGAGAAGTAGAGCGTCACGAGCGAGGCCGATAGGGTCGCGCGAGTGACCGACGAGGAACCAGGGTTGGACCCGTTCGAGTACGCCGGCGACGCGGCGGCGCGGCTTCGGGAGGCCACCGGCATCGAACGTTACGACGTCGCGCTGGTGATGGGCTCCGGGTGGCTGCCGGCTGCTGAGGCTCTGGGCGAGACCGTCACAGAGGTGCCCGTTACCGATCTGCCGGGCTTCGCTCCTCCCGCCGTCGAGGGGCACGCCGGCACGATCCGGGCCGTCCGATGCGGGGAACGCAACCTGCTGGTGTTCCTCGGCCGTACCCACTACTACGAGGGCCATGGCGTGCGGGCAGTCGTGCATGGCATCCGCACCGCCGCCGCGGCTGGCTGCCGCGCCGTCGTCCTCACCAACGGATGCGGCGGGCTCGACCCTGGCTGGGAACCGGGTACGCCGGTGGTGATCAGCGACCACATCAACCTGACCGGCATCTCCCCGATCCAGGGCGCCAACTTCGTCGACCTCACCGACCTGTACAGCCCTCGGCTGCGACGGCTGTGCCGCGACGTGGACCCCGGCCTCGCCGAGGGGGTGTACGTCCAGTTCCCGGGCCCGCACTACGAGACGCCCGCGGAGATCGCGATGGTGCGGGCCATCGGAGGCGACCTGGTCGGCATGTCCACGACACTCGAGGCCATCGCGGCCCGCGAGGCGGGCCTGGAGGTCCTCGGCCTCTCCCTCGTCACCAACCTGGCCGCCGGGATCAGCGGAGCGCCGTTGGACCACGAGGAGGTGCTGCAGGCGGGCAAGGACGCCGCGTCCCGGATGGGGGACCTGCTCGCCGCCCTGCTGCCCCGCATCTGACCCGCCCCCACCACCGCCCCGTTCCTTCCGGCGAGCGGGCAAACTTGAGCACGGTCTCGTGCTCCGAGACGGCGTGCGCCGCTTCTCCCGTTCACCACGTGAGACAAGGCACAAGTTTGCCCGCTCGGCGGAGAGGTCCAGGTCAGGGCAGGGCAGGTCAGATGCGGCGGGCAATGGTGAGTCCGTCGGCGATCGGCAGCATCGCCAGCTCGACCCGGTCGTCGCCTGCGGCGTGGTCGTTGAACCGGCGTATCGACGAGGCCGTCGACCCGTTGTCGGTGTCCGGGTCGATGACGCCGCCACCGGCGAACACGTTGTCGGCGAGCAGCACCCCGCCCGAGGGCATCCGTGCCAGCAACGCGTCCCAGTAGTGCACGTACCCCGCCTTGTCGGCGTCGAGGAACGCAAGATCCACAGGTACGTCGGACGGCAACGCGCGCAGGGTGTCGATGGCAGGCGCCAACCGCAGTTGGACCCGGTCGGCGACACCGGCGCGCTCCCAGTACCGTCGCGCAACCCTGGTGTAGTCCTCGCTCAGGTCACAGCAGATCAGCCGGCCTCCCTCCGGAAGCCCGCGGGCGATGCACACCGACGAGTACCCCGTGAAGGTGCCCACCTCCACCGCCAGCCGCGGCGCCAGCAGCCTGGTCAGCAACGTCAGGAACGCACCCTGCTCCGGCGCGACCTGCATGTCCGCGCGGTCGCCGAACATCGACGCCGTCTCGGCGGCCAGATCGGTGAGCACGTCGTCGGGCTGTGGCCGGTTGTGCCGCAGCATGTAGTCCTGGAGCTGCGGCGTCATCATCTCGGTCGTCCTACTCATGGGCACGAACCTATCGCCGTTCGCCTGGCAGACTCGGCAGCATGACTGAGCCGACCGGCGAACTTTTCGCCCGTGCCCGTGACTGGCTGGCCGACGACCCGGACCCGGAGACACGGGCCGAGCTGACGGACCTGCTCACTGCGGCGGAGACCGACGACGCCGGCGCGCTGGCCGAGCTGTCGGACCGGTTCGCAGCCACCCTGGAGTTCGGCACCGCTGGGCTGCGTGGAGCCATCGCCGCAGGACCCAACCGGATGAACCGTGCCGTGGTGATCCGTGCGGCCGCCGGCCTGGCG
>JBOHDD010000252.1:0-12388 GCA_050699155.1 Nocardioidaceae bacterium | reverse complement strand
CGCCTTGATCACTTCGCCGTGCGACTCGTGCGCCACGCCGACGACGGCGGCCAGCGAGACCGCCTCGTGCGTCATGAGCACTTCTTCGAGCTCGCGCGGGTAGACGTTGAACCCACCCCGGATGATCATGTCCTTCGCCCGGTCGACGATGTAGTAGTAACCGTCCGCGTCCCGACGGGCCAGGTCGCCGCTTCTGAACCAGCCGTCACGCATCACCTCGGCGGTGGCCTCGGGGCGCTGGTAGTAGCCCTTCATGATGTTGTGCCCGCGGACAGCGATCTCCCCGACCTCGTCGGTGCCCTCGATCGTCTTCCACTCGGCGTCGATCAGCTTCACCTCGATCCCCCAGATCGGAGTGCCGATCGAGCCTGGCCTGGGTTCGCGGTCGAGATGGTTGAACGTCGCCACCGGCGACGTCTCGGACAGCCCGTAACCCTCGAGCAGCTGCACGTGGAAACGGGCCTGGACCTCCTTGATGATCTCCACCGGCAGCGACGAACCGCCCGCGACGGTACGACGCAGGTTGCCGGCGATCCTGTCGACGTCGACGGAGTCGTCGAGGGCTCCGAGCAGTCCCCAGTACATCGTGGGGACGCCGGCGAAGAAGGTGACGTTCTCCTGCTGCATCAGCTGCAGTGCTCCGGCGGCCTCGAACCGTGGCATCAGCACCAATGTCGCGCCAAGCGCGAAGCCGGAGTTCATCTGCACGGTCTGCCCGAACGAGTGGAACAGCGGCAGCACGACCAGATGGGTGTCGGGGTCGCTCGGCTTCGACTCGAACAGCCGGTGGCCGGTCAGGACGTTCATCACCATGTTGCTGTGTGACAGCTCGGCGCCCTTGGGCTTGCCCGTCGTACCACTGGTGTAGAGGATCACGGCGGTGTCGTCCGGCTCGGCGACCACGGTCTCGAACGCCGGCGGCTGCTGCGCCACGGCTGCACCGAAGGTCTCGGCCCCGTCGATCGGCGACGCTGCCGCCGGGTCGCCGGTGACGAGGAAGAAGTGCTCGCACCCGTCGACCTGCCCGAACCCGTTCCAGCCGTCCTGTCCCATCGGCAGCTCCGCGGTGCCTTCGAAGCAGAAGTAGGCCTTCGCGTCGCAGTCGTCGAGGTGGTAGGCGATCTCGCGGGCCTTGAGCAGGACGTTCAGCGGTACGACGACGGCACCCGCCTTGAGGATCCCGTAGTAGATGATCGGGAAGTACGGCAGGTTGGGACAAGTCAGCGCGACCTTGTCACCTGGCCCGATTCCCCGTGCCACCAGGAGGTTGGCGACCTGGTTGGCGACCGCGTTGACCGCCTTGTACGGCAGCCGGGTGTCTCCGAGCACCACGGCATCGCGATCCGGGACATTTCGCGCAGCGTCTTCGAGCAGTGTGGCGAGGTTGAGCACGTCTGACCTCCAAGGCAGGTCGCAGATCTACTGGCGCGTAGCCCAACCTAATGCCCCGGCGGCCTCGGGTCGATGCCCCTCCCACCTACGCCGGCGGCATCATGGAGGATCGTGTGGCCCCTAGGCCGCAGGATCCTCCGTTGTCCGGGCGAACGCGGAGGTCAGACGATCGCGCCCGGTGAGTAGGCGGCTGCCTCGGGGTACCGGGTGGCGACCGCCTCGACCCGGCGTACGACGTCGTCCACCTGCGTCAGGGCCGCGCCGGTGAACGACAGCGGCTCGGCCACCAGAGCCTTCAGGTCCGCATGCGAGAGACCGAGCCGGGAGTCGGTCGCCAGCCTGTCCAGCAGGTCGTTGTCGAGTGTCCCGTGCTCCCGCATCTCCAGCGCCACCGCGACCGCATGCTCCCTGATCGCCTCGTGCGCACTCTCCCGCCCGACACCTCGGCGCACGGACGCCATCAGCACCTTTGTCGTCGCCAGGAACGGAAGGTAGCGGTCGAGCTCCCTCTGGACGACCGCAGGGAACACCCCGAAGTCGTCGAGGACGGTGAGGAAGGTCTGGAACAGCCCGTCGATGGCGAAGAAGGCGTCCGGCAGGGCGACCCGGCGTACGACGGAGCACGACACGTCGCCCTCGTTCCACTGGTCGCCGGCGAGCTCGCCCACCATGGACAGGTGGCCGCGCAGGACGACCGCCAGGCCGTTGACGCGCTCACAGGAGCGGGTGTTCATCTTGTGCGGCATCGCACTCGAACCCACCTGGCCGGGCCTGAACCCCTCGGTGACCAGCTCGTTGCCCGCCATCAACCGCAGGCCGGTCGCCAGGTTGGACGGGCCCGCGGCGACCTGCACCAGCGCAGACACGACATCGAAGTCCAGCGAGCGTGGGTACACCTGACCCACGCTGGTCAGGACGCGGTCGAAACCCAGGTGCTGCGAGACCCGCAGCTCCAGCTCGTTCAGCCGGTCGCTGCCCCCGGCCAGCAGGTCGAGCTGGTCCTGCGAGGTGCCGACCGGCCCCTTCACACCGCGCAACGGGTAGCGGTTGAGCAGGTTCTCCAACCGCTCGAGCGCCACCAGCATCTCGTCGGCCACGGAGGCGAACCTCTTGCCCAACGTGGTCGCCTGCGCGGCGACGTTGTGCGAGCGCCCCGCCAGCACCAGAGCCCGGTGCTCGCCTGCCAACCTGGCCAGCCTGGCCAGGGTCGCCACCACGCGGTCCCGCACGATCACCAGTGACGCGCGGACCTGCAGCTGCTCGACGTTCTCGGTGAGGTCCCGGCTCGTCATGCCCTTGTGGATGTGCTCATGACCCGCGAGCGTCGCGAACTCCTCGATCCGGGCCTTGACGTCATGCCGGGTCACCCGCTCACGATCGGCGATCGACCGTAGGTCGACCTGGTCGACCACCTTCTCGTACGCCTCCACGACGCCCTCGGGCACCTCGACCCCGAGGTCCCGCTGCGCCTTGAGCACCGCCACCCAGAGCCGGCGCTCCAGCACGACCTTGTGCTCGGGAGACCAGATGCGGGCGAGCTCGTCGGAGGCATACCTGCTGGCGAGGACGTTGGGAATCTGGGCCACGCCGTCATTCTCGCGTACGCCGACGCGCACGTGCGAGGTCGGTGCCGGAGGACGGGGCCGCCTGTGGGGCTGGCAACGTCTTCCTCTTCCTCTCCGGTACGGACTTCCCCTTCTCGTCCGGAACGGCTCTCAACGGGGTGGACACCCGCGCCGGGAGCACGACGGCGAACTCGGTGCCGACCGAGGAGGTGCGCAGGTCTACGGAGCCACCCATCGCCGTCACGATCTGCTTGACCAGGTAGAGCCCGAGTCCTGAGCTGTCCGCACGCTCCTCCGCATCCCGGTGACGGCGGTAGGCCTCGAAGACCCGCTCGCGGTCAGCGTGCGGTATCCCCGGACCGTCGTCGCCCACGTGCACCTCGAGCGAGTGGTTCGTGTGCGCGGCCATCACCACCACCCGGCTCCCGGACGGTGTGTACTTGTACGCGTTCTCCACGAGGTTTCGCAGCACCTGCTGGAGTCGTTCGTGGTCGAGCTCGCAGGAGATCGGCTCGACCGAGACGGTCAGCAGGTGGCCGTCCCGGTGACGGCTGGCAGCGGCCAGCGCGATCTCGACGGACGCGGCGAGGTCCCCCCACCGGCGGCGTATCTCGATCGCCTCGCTGTGCGCCCGGGCGACCGCGAACAGGTCCTCGACCAGCCGAGTCAGGTTGCGCCCGTGCCTGTCCACCTCACCGAGCATGGCGACGGCACGGTCGTTGCTGAGGCGTCCGATGTTGCTGCGGACCGTGTTCGCGGCCAGCAGCATCGCCGTCAGCGAGCCGCGGAGCTCGTGTGAGGACATCGCCAACAGCCGCTCCCGCACGCGGTTGGCGTCCGAGAGGGCCAGCGCCTGCTGCTGCGCGGTCCTTGCCTGGCGCTCCATCGTGACGGTGAACACGGCCAGCACACCGGCGGCGCCGGTCAACGTGCCCAGGACATAGAGGTACGACGCGATCGGAGTATCGACGCCGGTGGCCGCCTCGTGCACCCGGGTCTGGATCACGAACAGCAGTCCGGACAGCACCGGGCCGACGGCTGCTCCCACCACGCCGAACCTCAGCGCGGCATCCGCGAGCAGGGTGAAGACCATCACCCAGGACACGTTGGGCTGGAGATGGGCGAAGGCGAGCACGTAGGCGGTGATCACCGCGACGTCGAGGACGAAGCCGGAGACGAGCAGCGCCCTCTCGTCGCCGGGCCGGATGGTTCGGCGCCAGACCACCAACATCGCGGTGCCGATCGCCAGCACCGCCTGTGTGCCCCAGATGAGGTTGTGCCGGATGTCGCCCGGAAACGACGCCAGCAGGATCGTCGGCACCCCGGCGACCAGGCCGAAGACCCGCAGGTAGGTGATGAACTGCTCGATACGCAGGGGCTGCAGCGGTGCGAACCCTGACATGCTCCCCCCTGGCGCGCTCGTGACCTGGCCCCCCCCGAGCCCGATGCTGCCTGAGCCTAGCGGGTGCCTGGCGCCGACGGCGACGCTTCGGCCGAACGAACCGCCGCGCTCGCTGCGATGTCGGTGCGGTGCTGGGCACCGCCGAACGAGATCATGCCGACGCCACGGTAGGCCTGCTGCCGGGCGCTCATCAGGTCGTCTCCGACCGCGGTGACCGCCAGCACCCGACCGCCCGCGGTCACCAGGCTGTCGCCGACCAGGGCGGTCCCGGCCTGCGTGACCTCGACGCCGGGCAGCGACCCGGCCCTGTCCAGGCCGCTGATCGGGTCGCCCTTGCGTGCGCTGCCGGGATAGCCGTCGGCCGCCATCACCACCGTGACCGCGGCGCCCTTGCGCCAGCGGGGCGCGTCGGCGTCGTCGAGGTGCCCGGTCGCGGCGGAATACAGCAGGCGGAAGGCCGACGAGCTCAGCAGAGCCATCAGCGACTGCGTCTCCGGATCGCCGAACCGTGCGTTGAACTCCACCACGCGCACGCCGCGCTCGGTCAGCGCGAGCCCGGCGTACAGCAGCCCCTGGAAGGGTGTGCCGCGGCGCCGCATCTCGTCCACCGTCGGCTGCAGGACTCGCCTGCTGACATCCCCGACCAGCCCCTTTGGTGCCCACGGGAGCGGCGCATAGGCGCCCATCCCACCGGTGTTGGGCCCGGCGTCGCCGTCATGGATGCGCTTGAAGTCCTGTGCCGGTTGCAGGGGTACGACGACTCTTCCGTCGGTCACGGCGAACAGCGACACCTCTGGACCGTCGAGGAACTCCTCCACCACCACCCGCTCGCAACGGGCCGCATGCTCGAGCGCGCCCTGCCGGTCACCGGTGACGACGACCCCCTTGCCGGCGGCCAGCCCGTCGTCCTTCACGACGTACGGCGCGCCGAACGCGTCCAGCGCGGCCTGCGCCTCGTCGGCGGTCTGGCACACCCTCGCCATCGCGGTCGGCACCCCGGCGGCCGCCATCACCTCCTTGGCGTAGGCCTTCGAGCCCTCCAGGCGGGCGGCATCGCGGCTCGGACCGAAGCAGGCACGTCCGCGGTCTCGTACCGCGTCGGCCACCCCGGCCACGAGCGGCGCCTCCGGTCCGATCACCACCAGGTCGGCGTCCAGACGGTCGGCGAGGTCGGCGACGGCGGACCCGTCGACGGGGTCCACCGGGTGCAGTGTCGCGACACCGGCGATACCGGGGTTGCCCGGGGCGGCATGCACCTCGGTCACCTGGCTGTCGCGGCTGAGCGCCAGCGTGAGCGCGTGCTCCCGGCCGCCGGTGCCGATGACGAGGACCTTCACGAGCGCCGCCCGAGGCCCTCGAGGAGGTCGTGGACGACCACCGTCTGCTCACGCCCCGGACCCACACCGGCCGCGGAGATCCGGGCACCGGACAGCTCCTCCAGCGTCTTGACGTAGGCCTGGGCGTTCTTGGGCAGGTCGTCGAGGGTGCGGCAGTCGCTGATGTCCTCGTGCCAGCCGTCGAGCATCTCGTACACCGGCTTGGCATGGTGGAACTCCGACTGGGTCATCGGCAGCTCGTCATGGCGGGTGCCGTCGATCTCGTAGGCGACGCAGACGGGGATCCTGTCCCAGCCGGTGAGCACGTCGAGCTTGGTCAGGACGAAGTCGGTCACCCCGTTGACCCGCACGGCGTAACGCGAGATCGGCGCGTCGTACCACCCGCAGCGACGGGGCCGACCCGTCGTCGTGCCGAACTCACCCCCAGCCTCGCGCAGCCGGTCACCCTGGTCGTCGTGCAGCTCTGTGGGGAACGGCCCCTCGCCGACCCTGGTGGTGTAGGCCTTCACCACCCCGACGATCCGGTCGATCCGGTTCGGCGGCACCCCTGACCCGGTGCACGCTCCGGCTGCGGTGGGGTTGGACGACGTCACGAAGGGATACGTGCCGTGGTCGACGTCGAGCATGGTGGCCTGGCCGGCCTCGAAGAGCACCAGCTCGCCGCGGTCCAGCGCCTGCGCGAGCTCGAGGCTGGTGTCACGGACCATCGGGCGCAGCCGGTCGGCGTACGACAACAGCTCCTCGACGACCTCCTGCACGGGGATCATCCGCCGGTTGTACACCTTGGCCAGCAGGTGGTTCTTCTGGTCCAGTGCACCCTCGACCTTCTGTCGCAGGATGTTCTCGTCGAAGAGGTCCTGCACCCGGATGCCGACCCGGTTGATCTTGTCGGCGTACGCCGGACCGATGCCGCGGCCGGTGGTGCCGATGCGGCGCTTGCCCAGGAACCGCTCAGTCACCTTGTCGATCGTGCGGTGGTAGGAGGAGATCAGGTGCGCGTTGGCCGAGACCAGCAGGCCGGTGCAGTCGACGCCTCGGGCGGACAGGGTCTCGATCTCCTCGAAGAGCACCGACAGGTCCACCACCACACCGTTGCTGATCACGGGGGTGCAGCCAGGGGTGAGGATGCCCGACGGGAGCAGGTGCAGGGCGTACTTCTCCCCGCCGACGACCACCGTGTGGCCCGCGTTGTTGCCGCCGTTGAACTTCACCACGTAGTCGACGTGGGCACCGAGCGCGTCGGTCGCCTTGCCCTTGCCCTCGTCTCCCCACTGAGCCCCGACGAACACGATCGCGGGCATATGTCAGCCTCTCTCCGCAACGGCGAAACCCCGGTCCGCGCAACAGCAACCGGGGCTCTTGCGGCTAAACGATAACGGATCGGCCGGACGAGTAGGCTCGATGATCGTGGAGCCCCTGCTGGTCATCACCAACGCCGATGCCGGCAGCAGCGACGCAGAGGCGCTCCACCCCGCGTTGGCCGAGCTGCGATCGCGCACCGATGTCGAGGTCGCGCGTACGTCGAACCCCGGAGAGCTCGACGGTGTCCTCCAGCGCCGAGGCGGCCGCCGGATCGTCGTCGCGGGCGGGGACGGCAGCGTGCACGCCGTGGTGGCGGCTCTGCACCGTCGGCACGAGCTGGCGAACGCCGTCCTCGGTCTGGTCCCGCTCGGCACGGGCAACGACTTCGCACGAGGCACGCGCATCCCGCTGGACGTGGTCGAGGCCGCCCGAGTCGTGGTCGAGGGCGACGTGCGTCCCGTCGACGTCCTGGTCAACTGTGCGGGCCAGGTCGTCGTGAACGCCGTACACGTCGGTATCGGGGCAGAGGCGGGCAGGCAGGCGGGCTCGTGGAAGAAGTGGCTGGGCCGCGCCGGGTACCCGGTGGGGGCGCTGATCGCGGGCTTCACCCACCGCGGGGTCCGGCTGCGGGTGGAAGCCGACGGAGAGGTGCTGGCCGACCTGGACCGCCCGGTGATCCAGGTGGCCATCGGCAACGGCTCCACCATCGGTGGCGGCACCCAGATCGCGCCGGACGCGTCGCCCGAGGACGGGCTGGCGGACGTGGTGGTCTCGTTCGCGACCTCACCGTGGGCGAAGTTCGGCTACACGGCCCAGCTGGCCACCAGGTCGCATCCAGCGCGCCTCGACGTGGTGACGGCCAGCGCGCGCCGGGTCGGCATCAGCGGGCAGGACTTCTGGTGCAACGCGGACGGGGAGATCTACGGCCCCGAGGTCAACCACGAGTGGCACGTCGAGCCCGGCGCGTTCCAGATGGCACTCCCCCCTGCGCGCTGACCCTGCCCACCTGTCCCTTCTTGCTCGCAGGTCAGAGGTGGCCGCGGCGGACGGCCTCCATGCCGGCCTGGAACCGCGACTCCACGCCCAGATCGTCCATCAGGGCGGCGATCCTCCGGCGTACCGTCCGCAGGGAGACGCCCAACAACCTGGCCACCTGCTCGTCCTTGGCGCCCCGGGCCAGCAGGGCGACCAGGTCGTCGGGCCGCTCGTCGTCGGCATGGCTGAGGCCGGGAATGGCGATGCCGCGCTCCCAGTAGGCCTCGAAGAGTGCGATCATCGCGGAGACCAGGGCGGGCTGCCGGACCACGTAGTGCCGCCCCACGGGGGTGTGCCAGTCCTCGGGGATGAGCACCGCCTGCCGGCCGAAGACCGCCATCCGCAACGGCACCACCGAGATCGCGCGTACCCGCTCGCCACCCGTGACCCGCTGCCGCACCCGCTCCGGAGGGTCGGCGGCGATGGTCGAGGGGTACAGCGTCCGGGAGCGCCGGCCGGAGCGCAGCGCCTTGGCGACGACCTCGTCCATCCGCTGGCCGGAGGGCAGCGAGAACTGGTCCGGCCGGAAGAAGAGCATCTCGCCCGTGCTGTTGCGTACCAGGGTCTCCATGGTCTCGACGACGTCGCCGATCTCGATCGCGTCGATCGGCACCGGCTCCCACTCCCCGGTCCTGCCGCCCTCGTGGGTGGCGACGAACTCGGGGATGGATGCGCGGACGGTGGCGAGCTGGTCCTCCTCCAGCCGCAGGGAGTGCGCCCGCTCGCTGACCAGCCGTCCCAGCGCGAGGTCGGGCGGCTCGGCCCGGACCTGGTCGTCCGTGAGGCGGATCAGTCCCCGGTCGACGAGCTCCTGCAGCTTGGCGCGGAGCAGCCGCTCGGGGAATCCCGTCCGGTCGGAGAGCTCGCTCACCGACTCGCCGGTGAAGCGCAGCACCGTGCGGTAAAGCGCCTCGGCGTCGCCGTCCAGCCCGAAGCAGCTGAGACGCAGGTGCCTGCCTTGTGCCCCCGAAGTGGCCATGGTGGCAGGTTAAGGCCAATGGCCGAAAATGGACACCAAATGCCCTCAAGTCGGTGCATCATAGGTCCCACGCCAACGCGGCGTCGAAATCGCAGCAGGGGACGATTTCGACGCCGCGTTGCGCTTGTCGTGGGTGCTGCGCTGTCGTGGGGTCAGGCCCGCAGGTGCTCGGCGGCCTCCGGGCTCGAGTCCCGCAGGAACTGCGAGCACCGCTGCTCCTCGTGGGTCTCCTCGATCCGGCCCGCGGCCTGCGCGAGTGCGGCCAGCGCCCGCAGGAACCCGCGGTTGGGCTGGTGCGACCAGGGCACCGGGCCGTGGCCCTTCCAGCCGTTGCGCCGCAGGGCGTCGAGCCCCCGGTGGTAGCCCACGCGGGCGTAGGCGTAGCCCTCGACGTCACTACCGTCGGCCAGGGCACCCTCCGCGAGCAGCGCCCAGGCCAGTGAGGACTCAGGGTGACGGCGTGCGACGCTCTCGGCGGCCTCCCCCGAGTCCAGCGACCGCGACGCAGGGTCCTCGGGCAACAGCGTCTCCGGCGGGCCACCCAGCAGGTTCTCGTTCATGCTCATCCCCCCATCCTGCCGCCCCGCCCACGCGCCATGTAACCGGGTGTCCGCGGGCCTTCCCGAGGGTTCTAACCCTCCGGAAGGCATCACACACCGTGGTAAGCGGCGCCTCCGGTCACCCCGCGCCGCTGCCAGACGCCGGCCCGCCGGCGCGCGGCTGCGCCGTCGACGGCTCCGCCTCACGCTCCGGTTCGCCCTCGATGTCGGGGTCCTCCTCGCGGCCGGGGGTACGCAGGTTCCACTTGCGGATCACGAACCTGAACAGCACGTAGTAGACGGCCGCGTACGCCAGCCCGATCGGGATCAGCAGCAGCGGCTGCTCGGCGATGTTGTAGTTGATGACGTAGTCGAACAACCCCGCCGAGAAGCCGAACCCGTCGCGGATGCCGAGCGCGTTGACGAGGGCCAGCGACGTGCCGGTGAGTACGGCGTGGATCGCGTACAGCGGGAACGCGACGAACAGGAAAGCGAACTCGAGCGGCTCGGTCACCCCGGTGAGGAACGAGGTCAGTGCGGCACTGAACATCAGACCGCCGACCACCTTGCGCTGCGACGGCTTCGCCTCGTGCGTGATCGCCAGCGCGGCGGCCGGCAGCGCGAACATCATGATCGGGAAGAAGCCGGTCATGAACGCGCCCGCATTCGGGTCGCCGGCGAGGAAGCGGGCGATGTCGCCCTGCACCGCAGCACCGCCCGCCGGTGTGAACTCACCGAGCTGGAACCACGGGAAGTTGTTCAGGATGTGGTGCAGACCAAGCGGGATCAGCAGCCGGTTCGCGGTGCCGTAGACGAACCCCCCGAGCACGCTGTTCGCCGTGACCCACTCACCCAGTGAGGTCAACACCGCGTCGAAGGCCGGGTAGATGAACGCGGTCGCCACGGCCCACCCCACCGCGGCCAGGGCGGTGACCATCGGCACGAAGCGACGACCGCCGAAGAACGCGAGGTAGGGCGGGAGCTTGATCCGGTAGTAGCGCTGCCACAGGATCGCCGCGGTCAGGCCCATGATGATGCCGCCGAGCACGCCGTAGTCGATCAGCACCTGCTCCTCGCCCTCGGCAGCGGCACCGAGCACGTACGGCGACATCGCGTCGCCGACCGCCTTGAACACCAGGTAGCCGACGACGGCCGCCAGCGCGGTCGAGCCGTCGGACCTGCGGGCCCATCCGATCGCCACGCCCACGGCGAACAGGATCGGCAGGTTCTCGAACAGCGCGCCGCCGGCGGCGCCGATCACGCTGGCGACCGCGTCCCATCCGAGCCCGGCGGGCCCGAGCATGTCCTCGGCTCCGAGCCGGAGCAGCAGGGCCGCGACCGGGAGGGACGCGATCGGCAGCATCAGACTGCGGCCGAGCCGTTGCGCCGAGGCGAGCCCCTTGATGTTGCGGCCGCCGGAGGCGGTCGCGCTGGTGGCACTCATGTTCGTCCTCCTTGGGTGGGGTGCTGTCCAGGGCGCAACCCCCGGTCCAGTGACATGTGCACCTGGTAGCGGTCGCCCCGGTACCAGGACAGGTTGTGCTCGACGGCCAGGTGCCGGGCCGACGACGTACGGCGAAAGGCCATCAGCGGGGCGCCGACCTGCACACCGAGCAGGTCGGCCTTGCGGGCATCCGCGGACTCCGCCCACACCGACTGCTGCGCCGAGTCGACCCCGAGGCCGTAGGTCTGCCAGAACAGCGTGTAGATCGACGCCGTGAGATCGTGCTGGTCCAGGCCGGGCAGCAGCCGTTCGGGGAACCAGCCCAGCTCGAGCGCCATCGGCTCACCCCCGGCGACCCGCAGCCGTTCGAGCCGCCACACCCGCTCGTCGGTGGCGATGCCGAGCTCGACGGCGGCCCGCCGCGGGGGCGCGGTCAGCGTCAGCTCGACCACGCGGGTGGTCGGCTCCAGGCCGCGCCGGCGCATCTCCTCGGTGAAGGATGCGAGATGGAGCTGGGAGTCGACGCGGGCCGCTGCGACGAAGGTGCCCTTGCCGTGCACCCGGTACAGCACGCCGTCGCTGACGAGCGCCCCGATGGCCTCCCGCACGGTGGCCCGGCTCACGCCGTACCGCGCCATCAGCTCCCGCTCCGACCCGATCGGTGCGTGTGCGGCGAGCTCGTCCCGGGCGGTGGTCTCGAGGATCTCGCGCAGCTGCACGTGTTTGGGCACCGGCCCGTCGACCAGCCGCCGGGCACGCAGCCGGGCCGCGCGGGGCCCTGTGGTCATCGCCTCGTCCCTCCCGCAGCCGCCGACGTGTGCTCGACACCTCCGGACCGTACTGGTACGGTCCAGTCGGTCAGGAGGATGACCTACACCACATCTCCTGTCAAGCACCGGCACCGCAAACGCCCGACCCACCACCTCCCGGAGGCCGCGATGCAGCTGCTGACCTCGCCGCGGGTCGTGGCCGACGGCCGGTTGCTGGCGCCCGGGTGGGTGCTCATGGACGAGACCGTGCGGGAGTACGGCGAGGGGCAGCCACCGGCCCGAGCTCACGAGGCGGCCACCGCGGTCCGCACCCTCGACACCGGGGTGCTGGCTCCGGGCCTGGTCGACATCCAGATCAATGGCGCGTTCGGTGCCGACTTCGCCGCCGCCGACGACGACGGCTGGGCGGCGGTCGCCCGCAGCCTGACGACGACCGGCACGACCGCGTTCCTGCCCACGCTGATCACCGCGCCGGTCGAGGACCTCGCGGCGGCGTTGCGCGGCTACCGGGACCGTCGCGGCGGGCTGGCAGGCGTTGCCGGGGCGGCGCGCAGTCTCGGCGTACACCTCGAGGGGCCGTTCCTCGCCGAGAGCCGACGCGGAGCGCACCGCGCCGACCTGCT
>JBOHDD010000251.1:0-2196 GCA_050699155.1 Nocardioidaceae bacterium | reverse complement strand
TGCCGCGGTGACGACCAGCGTGCTCGGGAGGTTCGGGGTCGCTGACATGGACGACGTCGACTGGTCCGACCAGGTGAACACCCCGTTCCGCGCAGTCCTGCGAAGGCCACGGCTCGTTCGGGCCGCGCATCGTCACGGGCTCGACGTCGCGGTGCACACCGTCAACGGTCCGCGTCGGATGAGGCAGGTCCTCGACGCGGGTGTCGATGCCGTGAGCACCGACCGACCCGTCCGGCTGGATCGCGTCCTCGCCGGCCGGGGTCAGCGGCGCCAGCGCGACGAGCGGCTTGCCGCTCCGACCCAATGGAGCGTGCGTGCACCGGATCAGGCGTGGCTGGCGACCCGCTTCCGGACCGGTGGTCGGCTCAGCACGGCGGGTGCGCAGGCCTCCCGCTGGCAGTGGGTCAGTGTGCAGACGCGCGGCAGGAACGGATGGCGCACCTGGCAGCGGCGGGTCACCGACCGGCACGGCCGGCTGAGCACCACCCTCTGGCTGGGTCGCGACCTGCCGATGCGTTTCCGCGCGGACGGGGAGGGTGCCCGTCCGGCGGTCGCGTCGCGGACCCACCACGTCGACGGACGCAGGATGCCCAGCAACGCCACCCTCCGGGGGCCCCAACGGTTGCGCGAGTCTCGGACGGCCCGGTTGCGGGTGCAGTGGTTCGCTGATGACGGTCGCGCGGTGAGCGGGCCAGTGCGGCTGTACAAGCACGAGTCCGACGGGGACTGGGACCGGATCCGGTCGGCACGGCTGACAGACGGCAGGCACGCGTTCCGGGTGCGTCCGGGTGCCGGGGCGAGGTACCGCCTGAGTGCCCGGCGCGGGTGGTGGTGGCGTGGGGACGGTGACCGCCATCGCATCGTGCGACGCGGCTAGGTCGTCGCAAGGGTCGCGCTGGTCACAGGGTCCCGAGTACGGCGTGCGCCGCCGCCGCATCCTGCACACCGAGCCCTACACTGTTGAAGAAGGCGATGTCGTCGCGGCTTCGCTCCCTTCCGGTGCGACGGAGCACATCCGCGAGCGAGAGCATATCTCGACGTGCCATGACTCCGCTCTCCAGCGCTCGCACGATGGGCCCTGCGTGTCTGACTGCTGTGCCGACGTCGTCGACCACAACCATGGATGCACGCCGGACGAGCTCTGCGTCCACCTCGAAGCGGTCGTGCTGAAAGCTGCCGACGCTCAGGACGGTCGCACCGGGGTCGAGGTCGGCCGTGGCGAACACCGGCTCCTTGCTGAGTGTGCATGTCGCCACCATCGCCGCACCGCGAACCGCGTCCGGGGGGCTGTCCACGGCACGTACGTCCAGGCCGAGCTCGGTGGACAGCTCCTCGGCAGCAGCCTCCCGGTTGGTGCGGCTCGGACTGTGGATCCGCACCTCGCGCAGCGTGCGTACCCGCGCGATCGTACGGACATGGCCACGGGCCTGCACCCCCGACCCAAGGACGGCCAGGACATCCGCGTCGGGTGCAGCGAGGGCGTCGGCCGCGACCGCCGAGCCGGCCGCCGTGCGGATGGCGGTGAGCGCGGTGCCCTCGAGGGTCGCGACCAGCCGACCGGTGGTGGCGTCGAGCACGAGCACGGTCGCTGAGATCACCGGCAGCCCGCGCTCGGCGTTGTGCGGGTGGACCGCGATGAGCTTGCTGACCACACCGTGGGCCGGTGACAGCTTGCTGACATAGCACAACGTCGTGTCCGCACTGTCGGCGTGCGACAGCGCCACCTTGTCCGCCATCTGCGCCTCGCCACGGCCCAGCGCATCGAAGGCCCGCCGCTGCGAAGCGATCGCCGTGTCGACATCGAGCGTGTCCGCCACTCGCTGGTCGGTCCACGTGGTCGTGCTCTGGCTCATGAGGCTCCTCCGGCCGGTTGCGACCCAGATTAGGGTGGCGCCAGGAGGTGCCGACATGGAGTCGAGACTGAGGTCGGTCATCGGTTCGGACGCCGCGGGCGGCGAGCCGGCTCCGGCAGGTGACGGTGCGGGCGACTACGTCTCCCGCAACCCCGCCGACCTCGATGACGTGGTGGCCCGGGTCGAGCTCGGTGGCCCCGAGACGCTGCGTGTCGCGGCCGCGGGGGCCAAGCGTGCACAACGCGCGTGGGCGCGGGTTCCCGCGCCGGTGCGTGGTCGCGTGGTGGCGGCGCTCGGCCGCCTGGTCGAGGCGAACAAGTCGGCACTCGCGCGACTGGTCACC
>JBOHDD010000250.1:0-5022 GCA_050699155.1 Nocardioidaceae bacterium | reverse complement strand
GGGGCTGCGCGCCGCACTCTGGGCGGCATGGACGAGAACATCGTGACAACCGAACGACTGACCAAGGCCTACGGCCGGCGCCGAGCAGTCGACGACGTCAGCCTCACCGTTCGACGCGGCGAGGTGTACGGCTTCCTCGGCCCGAACGGAGCAGGCAAGACGACGACGCTGCGGATGATCATGGGCCTGGTGCGCCCGAGCTCGGGCGCCGTCCGCGTCCTCGGCGGCTCGCCCGGTGAGCCGGCGGTGCTCCGCCGGGTCGGTGCGCTGATCGAGGGGCCCGGCTTCTACCCCTACCTGTCCGGTCGCGACAACCTGCGCGTGCTGGCGAGGTACAACGGCCTCGGCGACCGCGAGGTGGAGGACGTCCTGGAGCAGGTCGAGCTGCGCGATCGCGGTGCGGACAGGTTCAAGGAGTACTCCCTGGGCATGAAGCAGCGTCTCGGGGTGGCCGGCACGCTCCTCGGTGACCCCGACCTGCTCATCCTGGACGAGCCGACGAACGGGCTCGACCCGGCGGGCATGGCCGACATGCGCGATCTGCTGCGCCGGGTCGTGGACCAGGGGCAGACGGTCCTGCTGTCGAGCCACCTGCTCGGTGAGGTCCAGCAGATCTGCGACCGGGTCGGTGTGATCACCGACGGCCGGCTGGTCACCGAGAGCACCGTCGCCGACCTGCGCGGGGCCGGCTCGGTCCTGGTGCGTGCCGAGCCGATCGGCGAAGCCCGGGCGACGATCGCGCGCGAGCACGGCGAGGAGACGGTGAGCATCCAGCCGGACGGGTCGCTGCACGTGGCTGTGGCCACTACCCGGACCGCGGACCTCGCGCGGGCTCTGGTGACCGCGGGACTGGACCTGCACGAGATCAGGCCGGTCGAGCGGACCCTCGAGGAGGTCTTCTTCGAGATGACCAACGGCAACGAGACTGTTCCGATGGAGGTGGCGTGATGTTGTCGAGCACCCGAGCGGAGCTGCTCCGCCTGCTCAAGTGGCCGGTGACCTGGGTGGTGGTCGGCATCTGGTCGGTGATGAACCTGTTCTTCGCCTACGTGCTGACCTATCTCAGCTATCGCAGCGCTGTCTCCGACGGGGACACGCTCCTCGCCCAGGCACTGCTGGCCGATATGGCTCCGGCGAACCTGCCGTCCACCCTCGTCCAGGGCCTGCCGATGTTCGGCGGAGCCATCGTGATGATCCTCGCCGCCCTGGCCACGGGCAGCGGGTACGGCTGGACGACCTGGAAGACGGTGTTCGCACAGGGCCCGGGGCGCCTGACGGCGTTCACCGGCACGCTGGCCGCCCTGGCGGTCATCATCGGCGGGGTGGTGCTGGCCACCCTGACCCTGGACACCGCCGCCAGCCTCGTCGTTGCGGCCGCGGAGTCGCAGACCGTCACGTGGCCCGCGTTCGCGGACCTGGCACAGAACGCCGGCGCCGGCATGCTCATCATGGGTGCGTTCGGCCTCGGTGGTGCGATGCTCGGTGTGCTCGCCCGCAGCCCCGCGCTCTCGGTCGGGCTGGGTCTGGTCTGGGTGCTGGTGGTCGAGAACCTGTTGCGGGGCGTTGCTCAGCTGCTCGGTCCGCTCGAGGCGGTCACCGACGTACTCCCCGGGACGGCGGCCGGCTCGCTCGCGGGCGCGCTGGGTGCCGCCGCCCCGGGCGGGGGCTCGCCGAACGGTACGCCGGGTGTGCTGACCACCCTGACCGGAGACTCGGCGACGGCCCTGCTGGTCGGCTACGCGGTCCTCTTCGTCACGCTGATGGCGGTCGTCGTCAGACGCCGCGACGCCTGAGCAGGATTGGCGCGTCAGCACCAGATTCTGTGGTGACGCGCCGATCCTGCACGTGGTCAGCCGATGGAGTAGGTCCCCGGCTCGTCCGACTCACCCGCAGCCGGCCCTCGTCCGGACCACGTCCAGGCATAGACGCCGTCGTCCGCAGCGGCACCGCCCTCGCCGACCTCGAGCGGGCGGAACGTGTCGACCATGACCGCGAGCTCGTCGAAGTACTCCGCGCCGAGCGACCCCTCGATCGCCGACGGCTGGGGACCGTGCGCGTACCCGCCGGGGTGCAGCGAGATCGATCCGACGTTGATCCCGGTGCCCTTGCGCGCCTCGTAGTCTCCACCGACGTAGAACATCACCTCGTCCGAGTCCACGTTGGAGTGGTAGTACGGCACCGGCACCGCCAGCGGGTGGTAGTCGACCTTGCGCGGGCAGAAGTTGCAGATCACGAAGTTCTGGCCCTCGAACACCTGGTGCACCGGCGGCGGCTGGTGCACCCGCCCGGTGATCGGTTCGAAGTCCGCCACGTTGAACGTGAACGGGTACAGGCACCCGTCCCACCCCACGACGTCGAACGGGTGCGTCGCGTACGTCATCCGGGACCCCACGATGCCCTGCTGCGCCTGCGGCCCGCTGCCGCGGTGCTTGATCAGCACCTCGACGTCGGTGCCCTCGCACAGCAGCGGCTCGGCCGGCATGTGCAGGTCGCGCTCGCAGTACGGCGCGTGCTCGAGGAACTGTCCGAAGCGCGACAGGTAGCGCTTTGGCGGGGTGATGTGGCTGTTGGCCTCGATCGCATACGCCCGCAGGGGGCCGGCGGCAGTATCCGGGAGCCAGCGGTGCGTGGTGGCGCGCGGAAGCACCACGTAGTCGCCCTTGCGCGCCTCCAGGACACCGAAGACGGTCTCGACCGTTGCCCGCCCGTCCTCCACGTAGACGCACTCGTCCCCGATGGCGTTGCGGTAGTACGGCGACGGCTCACCGGCGACGACGTAGGAGAGCCGAACGTCGGCGTTGCCCAGGACCAGCCGGCGGTCGGTGACTGGGTCGTCGGCCTTCCACTGGCTCTCCTCGAACAGCTCGTGCAGCCTCAGGTGCAGCGGCTTCAGCGGATGGTTGGCCCGCGTCGTCAGGTCCGGAAGCGCCCACACCTGCGAGTCGACGATCGCCGAGGGCACCCCTCGGTGGTAGAGCAGCGAGGAGTCCGAGGAGAACCCCTCCTCCCCCATCAGCTCTTCGTAGTGGAGGTCGCCGCCGGTGTTGCGGAACTGGGTGTGTCGCTTCGGCGGTACGTCGCCGACCTGTCGGTAGTGCGCCATGACCTGGACTCTCCCGTTGTGTGCGCATATCGGACGCATGCGTTCGCTCACGAACACAATGCGCTAGAGTCCGGGGCATGTCAACCACCGCCTCCTCCACCGCCCTGGAGACCTTCACCGGCCTGGTCGACGACGCCGCGATCTTCCCGCCGGGAAACGCGTCGATGGCCGAGGCGCTGCGCAGCCACGTCGAGCACCGCTCCGCCTGGTACGCCACTGCCGTCGGCCCCTTCGTCTGCTCGGACACCCGCCTGCCAGAGCTCCAACAGGCTCTGGCCTCGATGGGCGACGACGCTTCATCCACTCTTCACGTCAGTTTGACAATATCGGGTGGTGCCGGTGCGATCGAACCGGCGGTGACCTGGGTTGGGCGCGACGAACGACTGACCCTCGCGGCGGTGGAGGTCGCCTTGCGCGACGAGACAGACCTCGCGCACAACGCGGCCCGGATGACGACGGTGCTCGGGGCCGCGCTGCCGGAGGATGCGCTGGCGTACGTCGAACCACCCCGGCTGCACGCTGAGGAGGCCACCGCAGGGTGGTCCGCCGCCCTGGACGAGATCGCGGCAGCGGGGCACCGGCTCAAGCTCCGCACGGGAGGAGCGGAACCGGAGGCCTTCCCACCGAGCGCGGAGCTCGCGGTCATGGTCACCGCAGCGCTCGACCGGGAGGTCGCGTTCAAGTGCACAGCCGGACTGCACAACGCCGTACGCCACACAGCAGCGGACACCGGCTTCGAACACCACGGCTTCCTGAACGTCCTGCTGGCAACACGGGCCTCTCTCGACGGGGCGGGGGCCTCCGAGATGGTGGAGCTGCTCGAGCGGCGAGACGCGACCGCGGTCGCCGATATGGTCGTGCAGGTGGGGCCCGACCGGATGCGGTCGGCGCGCCGATGGTTCGGCTCGTTCGGCAGCTGCAGCATCACCGAACCCGTGGACGACCTGGTCGACCTCGGCCTGATCAGCAAGGGAGCAACGACTTGAGCAGCACCTGGGTAGCGGGCGCGGCCGGTTCCGGCTACGACGTCACGCACCTGCCGTACGGCGTCTTCAGCCGCGGCGACGACGGTCCACGTGTCGGCGTGCGGATCGGCGACCTGGTCCTCGACCTGGCCCCACTGGCCGCCTCCGAGATGCTCGACGGCGCACACGTCTTCCAGAGCAGCACGCTGAACTCGTTCATGGCCCTGGGCCGCCCGGCGTGGGCCAACGTGCGCGGATGGCTGACCGAGCTGCTGACCGACACCGGGGCACGTAACGTTGTGGAGCCGTTCCTCATCCCCTTGGACGAGGTGACGCTGCACCTGCCGTTCGACGTCGGCGACTACGTCGACTTCTACTGCTCGATCGACCACGCCACCAACGTCGGCAGGATCCTCCGACCCGATACCGAGGCGCTGCTCCCGAACTGGCGACATCTCCCCGTCGGGTACCACGGCCGAGCCGGCACCGTCGTCGCTTCCGGCACGCCGGTCATCCGACCGTCCGGGCAGCGCAAGCCCAGGGGAGCCGACGTCCCGACCTACGGCCCGTCGACCCGGCTCGACATCGAGGCCGAGATGGGCTTCGTCGTGGGTAGGCCGTCCCCGCCCGGTGCCCGGGTCGCGACCGGCGCGTTCGCCGAGCACGTGTTCGGCGTCCTGCTGCTGAACGACTGGTCAGCCCGTGACATCCAGGCATGGGAGTACGTCCCGCTGGGGCCGTTCCTGGGCAAGTCGTTCGCCACGTCGATCTCGGCCTGGGTGACTCCCCTGGCCGCGTTGGAGCACGCCCGCGTCGCGCTGCCCGGCCAGGACCCGGCGCCCCTGCCGTACCTGCGGCTCGACGGGCCGGGAGGCTTCGACATCGAGGTCGAGGTCGAGCTCAACGGTGAGGTCGTGAGCCGTCCGCCGTACTCCTCGATGTACTGGTCACCCG
>JBOHDD010000249.1:0-8140 GCA_050699155.1 Nocardioidaceae bacterium | reverse complement strand
GACCGGATCGACCGCTCGCGTGGCATGGACATCACCGTCGTCACCACGGCGACGAACGACGAGGAGGGGCGTTCGCTCCTCAAGCACCTCGGCTTCCCGTTCAAGGAGAACTGAGCACATGGCGAAGACGGCACTGATCGTCAAGGCTGCACGCAAGCCCAAGTACAAGGTTCGCGCCTATACCCGCTGCCAGCGCTGCGGCAGGCCGAAGTCGGTCTACCGCAAGTTCGGCCTCTGCCGCGTGTGCCTTCGTCAGATGGCGCATCGGGGCGAGCTCCCGGGCGTCACCAAGAGCAGCTGGTAATTCGACCTATCAACGATCGCCGAAGGTCGCTCGGCTCCGCCGGAGCCGGCGCGAAACCACGGAGGGAAAGAGGCCGCAGGCCATGACGATGACAGACCCCATCGCAGACATGCTGACCCGTCTGCGCAACGCCAACCAGGCGTACCACGATGCGGTGACGATGCCCTTCAGCAAGGTGAAGTCCGGTGTCGCCGAGATCCTCCAGCAGGAGGGCTACATCACGTCCTGGAAGGTCGAGGAGCCCACCGAGGACACGGTCGGCAGATCCCTCGTGATGACCCTGAAGTACGGCCCCAACCGAGAGCGCTCGATCGCCGGAGTCCGCCGCATCAGCAAGCCCGGTCTGCGGGTCTATGCCAAGGCGACCAGCCTGCCGAACGTCCTCGGTGGGCTCGGCGTCGCGATCATCTCGACGAGCCAGGGCCTGCTGACAGACCGTCAGGCGAAGAAGAAGGGCGTAGGCGGGGAAGTCCTCGCCTACGTCTGGTGAGCAAGGACCGGAAGGAGATACAGACATGTCGCGCATCGGCAAGTACCCGATTCCGGTCCCCTCGGGCGTCGAGGTGACGATCGAGGGCCAGACGGTCACGGTGAAGGGCCCCAAGGGCACTCTCTCGCACACCGTCGCCCGGCCGATCGAGGTCGGCCGCAACGACGACGGAGCGGTCGAGGTCCGCAGGCCCGATGAGGAGCGGGAGAGCAAGGCCCTGCACGGTCTGTCCCGCACGCTGGTGTCCAACATGGTCGCCGGTGTCACACAGGGCTTCGAGAAGAAGCTCGAGATCATCGGTGTCGGCTACCGCGTGCTCTCGAAGGGCCCGTCCACGCTGGAGTTCCAGCTCGGCTACTCCCACCCGATCCCGTACGACGCCCCCGAGGGGATCACGTTCACCGTGGAGGGGCCGACGAAGCTCACGGTCGCCGGTATCGACAAGCAGCAGGTCGGCGAGGTCGCGGCCAACATCCGCAAGCTTCGCAAGCCCGAGCCCTACAAGGGCAAGGGTGTCCGCTACGCGGGCGAGCAGATCCGCCGCAAGGTCGGAAAGGCTGGTAAGTGACCATGGCTATCGGTCTCAGGTCAGGCAAGCACACCTCGGGACGCACCAAGGCGCGCCTGCGTCGGCAGGTGCGCACCCGCAAGAAGGTGTCGGGTACGCCGGAGCGTCCACGGCTCGTGGTCACCCGGTCCAGCCGCCACATGGTCGCCCAGGTCGTCGACGATATCCAGGGTCGGACCCTGGTCTCGGCGAGCTCGATGGAGGCTGACCTGCGCTCCAGCGACGGCGACAAGACCGCCAAGGCCAAGAAGGTGGGCGAGCTGGTGGCCGAGCGCGCCAAGGCCGCGGGTCTGCAGGGCGTGGTGTTCGACCGCGCCGGCAACAGGTACCACGGGCGGGTCGCCGCCCTGGCCGACGGCGCCCGCAGCAGTGGCCTCGAGTTCTGACCGCAACGACGTAGCAAGAGAGAAGAGGTAGTTCGAATGAGCGGACCACAGCGCCGCAGTGGTGGTGCGGGTGGTGAGCGCCGCGGCCGCGACGACCGTCGTGGTGCGGCTGCCGACAAGACCGCCTACATCGAGCGCGTCGTCGCGATCAACCGGGTCGCCAAGGTCGTGAAGGGCGGTCGTCGCTTCAGCTTCACCGCCCTCGTGGTCGTGGGCGACGGCGACGGCATGGTCGGCGTGGGCTACGGCAAGGCGAAGGAAGTGCCCGCCGCCATCGCCAAGGGTGTCGAGGAAGCCAAGAAGCTGTTCTTCAAGGTGCCGCGCGTCCAGGGGACGATCCCGCACCCGGTCCAGGGGGAGAAGGCCGCGGGCGTCGTGCTGCTGCGTCCGGCGTCCCCCGGAACAGGTGTGATCGCCGGTGGCCCGGTGCGTGCCGTGCTGGAGTGCGCCGGCATCCACGACGTACTCACCAAGTCGCTCGGCTCGTCCAACGCGATCAACATCGTGCACGCGACCGTCCAGGCACTGCACGAGCTCGAGGAGCCGGAGAGCGTCGCGGCCCGTCGTGGGCTGCCGGTCGAGGACGTCGCTCCCGCCGCGCTGCTGAAGGCACGTGCGGAGGCGAGCTCGTGATGGCACGCCTGAAGGTACGTCAGACGCGCTCGACCATCGGGCGCAAGCAGAACCAGCGGCACACGCTGCGCACGCTTGGTCTCAAGCGCATCGGCGACGTGGTCGTCAAGGAGGATCGTCCCGAGATCCGCGGGATGCTCGCGTCGGTGGGGCACCTGGTCGCCGTCGAGGAGGTCGACTGACATGACACTCAAGCTGCACCACCTGCGCCCGGCACCGGGCGCGAAGACACCCCGGACCCGCGTCGGGCGTGGTGAGGCCGGCAAGGGCAAGACCGCCGGTCGCGGCACCAAGGGCACGAAGGCCCGTTACCAGGTGCCGGAGAACTTCGAGGGCGGGCAGATGCCGCTGCACATGCGGCTGCCCAAGCTGAAGGGTTTCCACAGCCCGTTCCGGGTCGAGTACCAGGTGGTCAACCTGCAGAGGCTGGGTGAGCTGTACCCCGACGGTGGCCAGGTCAACGTCGCGGACCTCGCTGCCAAGGGTGCCGTCCGTCCCGGTCGTCCGGTGAAGATCCTGGGCAGCGGCGAGGCGGCGGGTGCCTACCAGGTCAGCGCGCACGCTTTCTCCAAGTCCGCCAGGGAGAAGATCGAGGCTGCCGGCGGCAGTGTGACCGAGCTCTGAGGCTGTAGCGCGCGTCACTGATCCCCCGGTCTGTGCCTCACGATCGCTTACGGGCTGTTATTGTCCGATGGTCTGATCGTGGTCTGACGGCACACGTCCGGACCCTGAGGCATGACCACGCTCGATGCCCCTCCCGCGGGGGCGACGCTTGGAGGACACGGTGCTAGGCGCCTTCGTCAACGCGTTCCGGACGCCGGACCTGCGACGCAAGTTGCTGTTCGTGCTGGGCATGATCGTGCTGTTCCGGCTCGGGTCCTTCGTCCCGGCGCCAGGCGTGGACGTGCCCGCCGTCCGGGCCTGCGTCGGCCAGATGCAGAACAACAGCCTGGTCGGGCTGCTGAACCTGTTCTCCGGCGGGGCGCTGCTGCAGCTCGCGGTGTTCGCGCTGGGGATCATGCCCTACATCACCGCGAGCATCATCATGCAGCTGCTCACGGTGGTGATCCCGCGGCTGGAGTCGCTGAAGAAGGAGGGGCAGACCGGGCAGGCCAAGATCACCCAGTACACCCGCTATCTCACCCTCGGCCTGGCGATCCTGCAGGCGACCACCTACGTCGCTATGGCGCGGGCGGGCTCGCTGTTCGGGCAGCAATGTGACGGCCCGTTGCTGCACGACCAGGCGCTGTTCACCGCGCTGGTCGCGGTGATCGTGATGACGGCGGGCACCGGCGTGATCATGTGGTTGGGTGAGCTGATCACCGAGCGCGGCGTCGGCAACGGCATGTCGATCCTGATCTTCACCCAGGTGGTGGCGACGTTCCCGCAGGGCCTGCAGACCGTCTACCAGCAGAACGGCCGGATCGTGTTCGCGGTGGTGATGGCGATGGGGCTGGCGCTGATCGCCGCGATCACCTTCATCGAGCAGGCCCAGCGCCGCATCCCGGTGCAGTACGCCCGGCGGATGGTGGGACGCAAGATGTACGGCGGCTCGTCGACGTACATCCCGCTCAAGGTCAACCAGGCCGGCATCATCCCGGTCATCTTCGCCTCCAGCCTTCTCTACCTCCCGGCGCTCGCGACGCAGATCAACCCCAACGCACCGTGGTCGGCGTTCCTGCAGGAGTACTTCGTCACCCAGCAGCACCCGCTCTACATGGTGGTCTACACCCTGCTGATCGTGTTCTTCACCTACTTCTACGTGTCGATCACCTTCAACCCGCAGGAGGTGGCCGACAACATGAAGAAGTACGGCGGGTTCATCCCCGGGATCCGCGCCGGTCGCCCGACCGAGGAGTACCTCGGCTACGTGCTGTCCCGGATCACGGCACCGGGCGCGTTGTACCTGGCCATCATCTCGCTCATCCCGCTGATCGCCCTGGTCGTGCTGAACGCGAACCAGAACTTCCCGTTCGGCGGCGTGTCCATCCTGATCATGGTCGGTGTCGGGCTCGACACCGTGAAGCAGATCGAGAGCCAGCTCCAGCAGCGCAACTACGAGGGGTTCCTCCGCTGATGCGCATCGTCCTCGTCGGTCCGCCGGGAGCGGGTAAGGGTACGCAGGCGAAGTTCCTCTCCAGGCACTTCGGCATCCCGCAGATCTCCACCGGCGACATCTTCCGCGCCAACGTGACCAGGCGGACAGAGCTCGGGCTCGAGGCAAAGCGGTACATGGACGCCGGTGACCTCGTGCCCGACGAGGTGACCATCGGCATGGTCCGCGGCAGACTGAGCGAGCGCGACGCCGCCGGCGGGTTCCTGCTGGACGGGTTCCCGCGCACCGAGCCACAGGCCGAGGCGCTCACGGAGATGCTGGCCGACATGGGCGCGCCGCTCGACGGCGTACTCGAGCTGAAGGTCGAAGACGACGAGGTCGTACGCCGACTGTCCGGGCGGCGCACCTGCCGCCAGTGCGGCCACGTGTGGCACCTGGAGTTCGACCCCCCGCGCAAGGCCGGAGTCTGCGACTTGTGCGGCGGCAAGCTCTTCCAGCGCGACGACGACCAGCCGGAGACCATCCGTCGGCGCCTGGAGGTCTACGTCGAGCAGACCGCGCCGCTGATCGGCTACTACGCGGATACCGGCCTGCTGGTGACCATCGAGGCGACCGGCGCGGTCGACGGGGTGACCAAGCGCGCGATCGCGGCGCTCGAATCGTGATCTTCCGCGAGCGTGGCGTCGAGATCAAGACGCCTGAGCAGATCGCCAGGATGCGCGAGGCCGGTCTGGTGGTCGCGGAGACCCTCGAGCTGCTGTGCAAGGCCATCGAGCCCGGTGTGACGACGGCTGACCTCGACGCCATCTCGGCCGAGCACATCGCCGACCGCGGCGCGCGGCCGTCGTTCAAGGGCTACCACGGGTTCCCCGCCACCATCTGCACCTCGGTCAACGACCAGGTGGTACACGGGATCCCCGGTGACCTGATGCTGCACGAGGGCGACATCATCTCGATCGACTGCGGGGCCATCATCGAAGGCTGGCACGGTGACGCGGCGGTGACCGTCGCCGTGGGTGACGTGCCCGAGGAGGTCACCGAGCTGCTGAGGGTGTGCGAGGAGGCGATGTGGCGGGGACTCGCCGCCGCGCGGCTCGGCGGTCGGGTCACCGACATCTCCGCGGCGGTCGAGGGCTACGTGCGGTCCCAGGGCGACTACGGGCTGGTCGAGGAGTACGTCGGCCACGGCATCGGGTCCGCGATGCACCAGCCCCCGAACGTGCCCAACTACGGCCGGCCGGGCCGCGGGCCGCGTCTGGTGCGCGGGCTCGCCCTCGCCGTGGAGCCGATGGTGACCCTGGGCACCAAGCAGACGACGGTGCTCGAGGACGACTGGACCGTCGTCACCACGGACGGCTCCTGGTCGGCGCACTTCGAGCACTCGTTCACGCTGACCGACGAGGGTGCGCTGATCCTCACCGCCCTCGACGGCGGCGCCTCCAAGCTCGCCGAGCTCGGTGTGCCCTGCTCCGCCCGCTGAGGGCCGTCAGAGCGCGGTCAGGCTCCGATTGGCGTCACCGGCACGCCTTGGCCTAGACTTGTACGTCGGCCCGACGCGCGGGCTCGGTGAGTGCTGCCCAGCGGCTGCCCCCTGACGGGGAATGGGCATCTCAACGGGTCCGGGGTCCACCAACACAACACCACCAAGGAATGCGGAGGACATGCCGAAGAAGGAAGGGGTCATCGAGATCGAGGGCACCGTCGTCGAGTCGCTCCCGAACGCGTACTTTCGGGTAGAGCTCTCGAACGGCCACAAGGTCCTCGCCCACATCAGCGGCAAGATGCGTCAGCACTACATCAAGATCCTCCCCGAGGATCGCGTGGTGGTGGAGCTCTCGCCGTACGACCTCACCCGTGGTCGCATCGTCTACCGCTACAAGTAAGCCAGCCACCCACCGCTCGGCCTGCCGGGTCAGCCCGCTGTGACGAGCACATCCAGGAAGATCTGATGAAGGTTCAGCCGAGCGTCAAGAAGATCTGCGACAACTGCAAGGTGATCCGCCGCCACGGGCGGGTCATGGTGATCTGCAGCAACCCGCGCCACAAACAGCGCCAAGGTTGATCGCTGAGAGCCCACCGAGAGCTCCACGAGGGCCGCAGACCCTCACGAGAGCGTGACCGCTCACCTGGGAGGAAGCTCCACAGGTGTCACCCCCGGACCGGAGGCCGGGGCCCTGCCAGGAACTCCGCACCAGCGGAACCGAGGCGGGCAGGGACGCGGCACGCACAGACCTCCGCCAAGGGAAGGACAACCGCCTGATGGCACGCCTCATCGGTGTCGACCTGCCGCGCGACAAGCGCCTGGAGGTCGCACTCACCTACATCTTCGGAATCGGACGCACTCGCGCCCTCGAGACGCTGGACGCGACCGGCATCAGCCCGGACCTGCGCGTCCACGAGCTGGGCGACGAGGAGCTGGTCAAGCTCCGCGACTACATCGAAGGCAACTACCAGGTCGAAGGTGACCTTCGACGTGAGGTCGCCGGTGACATCCGTCGCAAGGTCGAGATCGGCAGCTACCAGGGTCGCCGCCACCGGCAGGGCCTACCTGTCCGTGGGCAGCGCACGCGCACCAATGCACGCGGGCGCAAGGGCCCCAAGCGCACCGTGGCCGGAAAGAAGAAGGCCAGGAAGTGACCGACCGCGGGGCCCCGTCCCGCCCCGGGGAGCCGGGGACCGACCTCCACACGTGATCCAGAGACCTCAGGAGTACTTCACAGATGCCTCCCAAGAGCCGCCAGGCTGCGGGCGCCAAGAAGGTGCGCCGCAAGGAGAAGAAGAACATCGCCGTGGGCGAGGCTCACATCAAGAGCACGTTCAACAACACCATCGTCACGATCACCGACCCCACCGGCGCGGTGATCTCCTGGGCCAGCGCCGGCACCGTCGGTTTCAAGGGCTCGCGCAAGTCGACCCCGTACGCCGCGCAGATGTGCGCGGAGGCCGCGGGACGCCGCGCGATGGAGCACGGCATGAAGAAGATCGACGTCTTCGTCAAGGGGCCCGGCTCCGGGCGTGAGACGGCGATCCGTTCCCTGGGTGCGGTCGGCCTCGAGGTCGGCACCATCCAGGACGTGACCCCGACGCCGCACAACGGCTGCCGTCCGCCCAAGCGCCGCCGCGTCTGACCCGACCCGCCTCGAACTAGGAGATTTCCACACCATGGCCCGATACACCGGACCCATGACGAAGAAGTCGCGCCGGCTGGGGGTCGACCTCATCGGTGGCGACAGCGCGTACGAGCGCCGTCCGTATCCGCCCGGCCAGCACGGCCGCGGCCGTATCAAGGAGAGCGAGTACCTCCTCCAGCTTCGCGAGAAGCAGAAGGCCCGCTTCACCTACGGCGTGATGGAGAAGCAGTTCCACAACTACTACACCGAGGCCTCGCGCCGACAGGGCAAGACGGGTGACAACCTGCTGCAGCTGCTCGAGTGCCGCCTCGACAACGTGGTCTACCGGGCCGGCTTCGCCCGCACCCGGCGCCACGCCCGCCAGCTCGTCGGACACGGTCACTTCCAGGTCAACGGCAGGAAGGTCGACATCCCGTCCTTCCAGGTGACCGCCCACGACGTGATCGACGTGCGCGAGAAGTCGCTGGAGATGACCCCGTTCATCGTGGCTCGCGAGACCCACGGCGAGCGCGTCGTCCCCGCGTGGCTCGAGGCCATCCCCTCGCGGATGCGCATCCTGGTCCACCAGGTCC
>JBOHDD010000248.1:0-6303 GCA_050699155.1 Nocardioidaceae bacterium | reverse complement strand
CTGGGGTTCGCCCTGCGTGGCTTCTCGCAGGTCGACGGCGGGCAGATCTTCGCCTACCGCGTGTCGGACCCGACGGCGTACGGCGTGGTCGAGTTCGATGCCGACGGTCGTGCGATCTCGCTCGCCGAGAAGCCGACGCACCCGCGGAGCAACTTCGCCGGACCCGGTCTGTACTTCTACGGCAACGACGTCGTGGACATCGCTCGGGAGCTGCAGCCTTCCGCACGGGGCGAGCTGGAGATCACCGACGTGAACCGGACCTACCTCGAGCAGGACCGACTGCATGTGCAGAAGCTCCCGCGGGGCACGGCCTGGCTGGACACGGGTACGCCGGACAGCCTGATGGCCGCCAGCGAGTTCGTACGCGCGGTCGAGCTGCGCCAGGGGTTGAAGATCGGCTGCCCGGAGGAGGTGGCCTGGCGGGCTGGGCTGATCACCGACGAGGACCTGGTCGCACGAGCGAAGGCGCTCGGCAGCTCCGGCTACGGTCAGTACCTGCTCGGACTGCTCGAGGACATCGAACGGCACGGGGTGGTCGAGGCGTGAGCGGCGAGACGACCACGTCGGCGGATCTGCCCACCATCCCGTTCAACCGGCCCTCCCTGGCGGGTGCGGAGATGGAGTACGTCCGCGAGTCGGTGGCCAACGGTCACATGTCCTCGTCCGGGCCGTTCGCCGGCCGGGCCGGCGACCTCTTGCAGCAGGAGAGCGGCGCGCTGGAGGTTCTCCTCACGACGTCCTGCACATCCGCGCTCGAGATGTCGGCGATGCTGCTGGACCTCGAGCCCGGCGACACCGTGGTTGTGCCCTCGTTCACGTTCACCTCCACCGCGCTCGCGTTCGCCCGGCAGGGTGCCCGCATCCTCTTCTGCGACATCGAGCTGCGGACCCTCGGGCTTGATCCCCACCACCTGGCCACGCTGCTCGACGACTCGGTACGCGCGGTCGTGGTGGTGCACTACGCCGGTGTCGCCTGCGACATCGACGGGATCCGGAGAGTGCTGGCCGACCGGCCGGACGTCTCGGTGATCGAGGACAACGCACACGGGTTGTTCGGTCGTTGGCGCGGGCAGCCGCTCGGCAGCCTGGGACGGCTGGCCACCCTGAGCTTCCACGAGACGAAGAACTTCGGGTGCGGTGAAGGTGGCGCGTTGCTGATGAACGACGCCGGCGACCTGGACCGTGCGCGGGTGCTGTACGACAAGGGAACCAACCGGCGAGCGTTCTTCCTCGGCCAGGTGGACAAGTACTCGTGGAAGGACACCGGTTCGTCGTTCGGGCTCTCCGACACCCTCGCAGCATTCCTGCTCGGCCAGCTGGAGAAGAGCGCAGCCATCCAGGCCAAGCGCCGACACGCGTACGACCGCTACCAGCACGCGCTGGCGCCACACGCCGAGAAGGACGGTTTCGCGTTGCCCAGCGTGCCCGACCACTGCGAACCGGCGTACCACATGTTCTACCTGCTGCTGCGCGACCGCGAGACCCGAGACGGCGTCCTCGACGGCCTGCGTGCACAAGGCGTCCAGGCGACCTTCCACTACGTGCCGCTGCACAGCTCCGACGGTGGGGTCAGGTTCGCTGCGCGACCGACGGACTGCCCCGTCACCGACGACATCAGCGGGCGCCTGCTGCGTCTGCCCTTCTACAACGACCTGTCCGACGCCGACACCGAGCGAGTCGTCGACGCTTTCGTTGCAGCGCTGGCTCGGTGCCGCTGAGCGCTTCGTCGACGGCGCGCCAAGGGCCCCGATCGGGGCGGGCGAAGCGGACATCCGGCATGATCAGGTGGATGAAGACGCGTCAGTGGCGACGGCCCACGGCCAGGACTCCCATGGAGCTGAGGTTCTCGGTCGTGTCGAAGGCTCGACCCCTCGACCTGCTCGCACCGGGCTTCGTCGAGCTGCGTGAGCAGTTCGACTCCCCTCGAGGGCTGCGGGACTACGAGCAGCTCGCACCGGCACCCGAGGAACGGCCCGGCCACCCCGAGCGCCGCCACGGAGTCCTGTCGGTCGGGGGCGACGAGCCGCACTTCACCCTCTTCCGGTCGGCCACACACCAGGCGGCGCCGTACTCGACCGTGACCGTGGACGTCGAGGCCTTCGCCGACTCCGGCGGCGAGCAGGACGCGGTTTTCGCCGGCCTGCTCAAGGACGAGCGCAACTACGTGATGGCCTGGTTCAGCAGGGCAAGTGGGATCGTCGGGCTCGACGCGGTCCGCGACGGCGAGCTGCAGACCCTCGCCGTCGCCGAGACCGAGGTCATAGCACCCTGCCGGTTCGCGTTCAGTCTCACCGGCGCGACCGTCGCCGCCCTGGTGGAGACCGCCGACGGTTTCCGCCCCCTGGTACACGCCCGGCTCCCGCAGGACCTCGACCTGAGACAGCCCGGCGAGCTGGCCGAGTACCGCAACGCCTTCGGCACCCGCGCCTCGTCCGGGACGATCGCCCTCAACGCCGTGGAGGCCGGCTACTTCGGCCAGACAGGGCTGCGCGACCCGCACGTGGTGACCCACGCCGACGGCAGTCCGTACATCAGGCACGGCAAGGTCTTCCTGTCCGCCACGAACGCCGGGCTCGGGTTCTTCCAGACCGCGCACACCGGGGTCTGGACCCTCGACCTGGCCGACCTCGAGGTCGAGCAGGTCGGGCAGCTGTTCTTCCAACGTGAGGGCTCCGCCACGGTCTTCGGCGACCACGCCGGGCACATCGTTCGCGACGACGACAACGACCGCTGGATCGTCGCCACCAGCACGTGGGGTGACTTCAGCGGCGACGGCGTCGGCATCAGCTACGTGACGTTGCCGCTGACCACCGACGTACTCCACGGCGTCCAGGTGCTCGACACCGCACCCCTGTCGCTGCCGGTCGACGACCTCCCCTCGGAGGCCGTGGGCCAGTGGGACCCCCACCTGGTGCGGATCGACGGTCGCTGGTACGTCGGGTTCGTCAACGCGCGCGCCTTCTTCGACTTCTACCCGGCCCTGGCCCGCAGCGAGCCGGGCAGGGACTTCACCGAGCTGAGGCTGGTCGGCGCCGATGCCCGGAAGAACGAGACGGAGGGCCCGGTGATCCAGCGGGTCGACGGGCAGTGGTACCTGCTCGCCAGCAACGGCGACGCTTCCCCGGCAGCCATCCGCGAGCAGTACCCCGTCTACGACCTCACGATGACGCAGACGGGCACGCTCCCCGCGCCGCACCCCACGAACATCCCCTGGCCGATGGTCTTCCCCGTGCCGATCTCCCGCGAGCGCACCCGCTGGCTGATGGTGACCTTCGACGGCACGTCCTACCACCGCGACATGCTCGGGTACGGCACCCACGGCGACCTGGTCGTGCTGGAGGCCGACCAGGTCACGCGAGGACACGAGTTCCCCGCCCGGCCCGCCCACCGGTGACGCGTCAACCCCGCTCCGCGGGCCTGCGCGCCCGGGCTGCCCGCTCGAGCTGGTCGGTGACCCACTCCGGCAGCTCCGCCACCGGACGGTGCCTGGCCACCGCGTCCACCGGCCCGGGCGTGGTCTGGAAGCGGACGTCCACCAGACCGAGGCGCCGCTGCAGCGGGCCCTGGCGGACCCGGATGGACTGTGTCTTGCGGTGCGGGACGATGTCGGTACGCCGTTGCACCCAGCCGAGTGTGGTGACGACGACGTTCTGGTCCGCACCCACCCCGAGGTAGCGCCAGCCGACGGGCCGGAAGAGCCTGGCTGCGCGCGGGACGGGCCGCTGCACCACCTGCGTGACCGAGCCGCCCGGCAGCAGCCGCGCCACCACTGCCAGCGCCAGCGGTCGAGGCGCCACCGGGAGCAGTGTCGACGTGGACACCTTGCCCTGCGAGGACGAGCCGGAGTATCCGGCGACGTCGACCTGCACCTTCACCCAGCCGAGCCGCCGCCAGAGCACCGGCTCGACCAGGGCGATGCCCTGCACGCGGTCCAGCGGGACCGTCTGAGACCGCAGGTCGAACAACCCCTGACGCAGCCGCCAACCCCGGCCCGTGTCACTCAGCACGAACCCCCACTGGTTCACCACACCGCGGAACAGCACCGACCCGGCACCCAGGACGGCGGGCAGGACCAGCGCCAGCGCTGCCGCCTCCCGGAAGGACACCGTCGCGATCATCGCCAGCAGCGCCACCAGCACCGACACCACGAACTCGGTGGACAGCACCGTCCCGCCCACCAGCCAGGTGGGGTCCACGCGGGCGATCTCGTGCTCGGGCCGCCACGCCTCGGTGACCTCGGCGGCGGGCGGCTCATCGGTCGCCTGCACCACCTCCCGGTCCAGGAGCACTCCGCGCAGGCGGTGCGCCTCCTCCAGCCGCAGGTACGCCAGCGGGGCCTCGGTGCGTGAGCCGCCCGCCACCTCGAACCGCAGCTCCGCCATCCCGAACAGCCGCGCCACCAGTGGCTGCACGACATCGACCGACTGGAGCCGTTCGATGCTGATCCGGCGCGACCGGCGCATGACTGCACCCGAGTCGATACGCAGCTCCTCGGCGTCGATCCGGTACCGGGTGAACCACCAGGCGAGGAAGCCGTATACCAGTCCCGCCACCACGACGACCAGCACCGTCAGCAGCAGCCGTATCGGCTGTAGCTCCTCCCGGACGACCTGCTGCCAGGTCGCCACGACGCCGGCGACGACGAAGATCCCCACCCGCAGGAACGGCGAGAGCGGGTGCACCCGCCGGAAGTCCGGCTCGAGGGTCTCGGTCACAACCCTGCCGCCTGCGCCTGGCCGAGCGCGGTCAGCCGGTCACGCAGCCGCGCCGCCTCCTCCGGGCTCAGACCCGGGATTCGTGCCCGGGTGCCCGGCGTGGCCGTGTGCAGCTCCACCTGCGCGAGTCCCAGCGCCCGCTCCAGCGGTCCCGCGGTCACGTCCACGAACTGCATCCGGCCGTACGGCACCGCGACCAGCTTGCGCACCAGCAGGCCGTGCTTGATGTAGAGGTCCTCGTCCCGTTCGGCGTACCCCCATGCGCGGGTACGGCGTACCGCAACGAACCAGCCGAGCACCAGCAAGACGACGCCTCCCGCGAGCACCGACCAGGCCACCCAGGTCTGCGCCAGCAGCAGCGCGGCGACCGCCAGAACGGCCGTCAGCACGCCGACGAACGCCGTCCAGAGGACCCGCATCCGGGTCGCCAGCCGCATCGACACCGGACGCCACTCCAACCCGGCCGGAGCGAAGAGCTGGTCCATGCCTCGAGGCTACCGGCGGGAGGCATGCCACGATGGGTCGGTGCAGGAGAAGCGCATCGTCGGTGTCGGCGCCGGGGCCTCCGGGTTCGGTGGGTACGAGCGCGGCGGCGGGCCCGGGCTCAGCACGCAGGACATGGTGCTCAACATCGGCCCGCAGCATCCGGCCACACACGGCGTACTCCGGCTTCAGCTCACCCTCGACGGCGAACGGATCGTCGGCTGCGACCCGATCGTCGGCTACATGCACCGCGGCGTGGAGAAGCTGTTCGAGGTCCGCGACTACCGGCAGATCATCGTGCTGGCGAACAGGCACGACTGGCTGTCGGCATTCTCCTCCGAGCTCGGTGTGGTGCTCGCGGTCGAGCGGATGCTCGGTCTCGAGGTGCCGGTGCGGGCGGTCTGGGCGCGCACGCTGCTGGCCGAGCTGAACCGGGAGCTCAACCACCTGATGTTCCTCGGCTCCTACCCGCTGGAGATCGGGGCGATCACGCCGGTGTTCTACGCGTTCCGCGAGCGGGAGACGATCCAGCAGGTGATGGAGGAGATCTCCGGCGGCCGGATGCACTACATGTTCAACCGGGTGGGCGGCCTGAAGGAGGATCTGCCGGCGGGCTGGCTGGACCGGGCGGGCGAGGCGGTGGCTGCCGTACGCCGTCGTCTCCCGCAGATCGAGGACCTGATCTTCACGAACGAGATCTTCGTGGCCCGTACGCGCGGTGTCGGCGTACTGTCGCAGTCGCTGATCGAGTCGTACGGCGTGTCCGGGCCGATCGCCCGCGCCTCGGGTGTCGACTTCGACCTACGCCGGGACGAGCCGTACCTCGCCTACGGTGAGCTCGCGGACGCGGGTGTGCTGCGGGTGGTCACCGGCTCCGACGGCGACTGCCATGCACGGTTCGGGATGCTGCTCGAGCAGGTCAAGGTGTCGCTCGACCTCGCGGACGCGTGCATCGACCGGCTGCGCACCCTGTCCGTCGGCCCGATCAACCAGCGGCTGCCCAAGATCGTCAAGGCGCCCGAGGGGTCGACGTACTGCTGGACCGAGAACCCGCTCGGGCTGAACGGCTACTACCTGGTGTCCAAGGGCGAGAAGACGCCGTGGC